>CAKRNW010000043.1 GCA_934371505.1 uncultured Lachnospiraceae bacterium | reverse complement strand
TTTTTCTGAAACTTATTCTTTTTGGAATGTTTCAGGGTTGCATTACTGTTTATTTGTCAAGGTGCTTTGTAAACTCTTTCAAGTTTGTCTGTTGTGTTTATCAGACGCAACTCATTTAATATACCACAGTGTTTTCCGTCTGTCAACAACTTTTTAATTTATTTTTGAAATATTTTTTAGATATTTCAAACGGAGAAAGAGGGATTTGAACCCTCGCGCCGGTTGCCCGACCTACACCCTTAGCAGGGGCGCCTCTTCAGCCTCTTGAGTATTTCTCCTTAGCCTGAACAAGCTCACTACCAATGTTCAATTGCGTTCCTCATTTCGTGACGCAAAATTTATTATACACAGTCCTATTTACTTTGTCAAACATTTTTTTGATATTGTTTGATTGCTGTTTCATAAAGGTTATTTCCCTGCGCATCAATTACCACAATAACAGGGAAATTCACCACTTCCAGCTTGCGGATTGCTTCTGTTCCCAGATCATCATAAGCAATCACTTCAGACTTTGTAATCGCCTTCGACAATAAAGCTCCTGCTCCACCTACTGCTGCGAAATAAACAGACTGGTTCCGGACAATGGCATCCCTGACGGCCTGACTGCGCTTTCCTTTGCCTATCATGCCTGTCAATCCCAGATCCAACAATTTCGGAGCATATTTGTCCATCCGGCTGGCTGTCGTAGGTCCTGCCGATCCGATCGGTCTCCCTTCCCGTGCGGGAGAGGGTCCCATATAATAGATCACATTCCCGGAAAGTTCCAGTGGTAACGTTTCCCCTGTTTCCAGAGCTTCCTGCATTCTTTTATGCGCTGCATCTCTTGCCGTGTAAACGGTACCGGAAATATAAACATAGTCCCCGGCTTTTAACGTTGCTGCCGTTTCTCTATTAAAGGGTGCAGTAATATGTCGCTCCATACTAATCCTCATTTCTACTATATTATAGAAGACACTTGTCTGGGTTTGGTAAATTTACAAGGTTCTGACACTGTGTCGATTCACGTGGCAGCACATGTTAACCGCCACCGGCAGACCTGCAATGTGAGTCGGGTATACATTAATATTTACCGCCAGTGCTGTTACTGTTCCTCCCAGACCGCCCGGACCGATCCCTGTCCCATTGATCCTCTGCAACAGTTCTTTTTCCATTTCCTGCACATAGGGAATATCTGAATGCTGATCCACCGGGCGGGTCAGTGCTTTCTTGGCAAGCAGCGCACACTTTTCAAAGGTTCCACCGATTCCCACGCCCACAACCATAGGTGGACAGGCATTAGGACCGGCATCCTTTACCGCCGTTAAAATTGCTTCTTTAACCCCCTCCATGCCGTCTGCTGGTTTCAGCATAAACACACGGCTCATATTTTCGCTGCCAAAGCCTTTTGGTGCCACAGTAATTTTCACCCGCTCTCCCGGCACAATCTCATAATATACCACCGCAGGTGTATTGTCTTTCGTGTTCTCCCTGAACAAAGGATCTGCTACCACTGACTTACGAAGATATCCTTCTATATATCCCTGGCGTACTCCCTCGTTAATTGCTTCCTCCAGACTGCCTCCTTCAAAATGAACATCCTGGCCAATTTCCATAAAAATAACAGCCATCCCCGTGTCCTGGCAGATAGGGATCATGTCGTTTCCTGCAATCCGGAGATTTTCCTGCAGCTGTTCCAAAATCTGTCTGCCCAGTGGAGATTCCTCGCACTGCACGGCATTTTTCATGGTCTTTTCCATATCTGCAGAAAGAAAATGATTTGCCTCGATACACATTTCCTTAATGTTACGAGTAATTTCATTCACTTGTATTGCTCTCATCCATTATTCTCCCAGAATCTGCGCTTTGACTGCATCCAGTTCTTCCGCCGAAGCCTCTCCGGATTTCATTTGAATTGGCTGGTCGTCATCTTCATAACGGGGAATCAAATGCATATGAAAATGGAAGACAGTCTGTCCGGCCACTTCCCCATTATTTTGTATTACATTAAATCCGTCACAATTCAGTTTTTCTTTCATTCTGGCTGCCATTTTCTTTGCCAGAATCATTGCCTTGCCCGCAGTTTCCTCCGGAAGTTCAAACAGGTTTGCCGCATGCTCTTTGGGCAGGATCAATGCATGTCCTCTGGTCGCGGGACCCAGATCCAGAATCACCCTGAAATCTCCGTCTTCATATAACGTTCTCGAAGGGATTTCCCCATTCGCAATCTTACAGAAAATACAATTCTCGTCTCTCATCTTTTCTCCCTCTTTTATCTTTTTCTATCTTTTATTCCTGTGTAAAAGGAAAAATCAGATCCAGCATCCGCAGGATTTTGAAATCTCCCTTCATCTTCATATCCCCGCCCATAAAGGCACGTTGAAAAGTCTGTTTTCCGTCTATGATGTTCTGAACCGTGTCTGCCGTAGTCTGAATCTCCATATCACAGTCATCAGAAGCTTCATATCCACATTGAAACTGTGTATGATCTACTTTCATGGTTAACGGCATACTACGCCCCTCTAAAAGGATCTTATACACAGCCCGGAATCCCGGCTGCGGTTTGAAGCAGTCCCGGAATTCTCTTACAAATTCTGTTTGTTTCTCTCCATCGCTGTTTCCCATCATATCACGGAACAAGCTTGCAAGCTCCTGAATGTCCTCTTTTTGCTTTTGTACATACTGTTCATCCGAAGCATATTGAGACAATTGTTCCGATTCCTGCGGAGTCAGATCTATATTTTTCATAACGGCCACGCGCTGTTTTACTGCCTGATTGCTTGCCGGCAGGCTTTTCATCTTCTGATTGATCGTGCGGTACATGTTCTCCGCTTTCTTCTCAATCAGTGTATTATAATCCTCGTTCATTTCCAAAGTCAGTGTATCTGCAATATATCCGCAGATGCCGCTGCAGGGAAGTCCACCCAATATCTCCCATGCAGATGTCAGAGTAGTCTTCCCTTCACGTTCTCCATATGTAGTTGACATCACAATCGGGCACATGTAAATATGACTGATTTTTTCTTTGTCGCCATAGAGCCAGCACGCGTCCAGAAACTGCTGCATGAACCCACCAATTCCAAACCATTCGATGGTGGTTGCCAAAATAATGCCGTCTGCATTTTTCAGGGTCTGTGGCAGCGTGGTAATTCCGTTTTTCAGTTCATACAGGTTATAGCGTTCTACTTTGACACGTAGTTCTCCCAATACTTCCTGCATTTTGTTGATCACATAAAGTGTCGGGTCATCCAGCATGCCTCTGCCGCCATAATAGATATTTATATTCATTGCGTTTGCTCCACCCTTTCTTCCACTTTCAGAAATCGTTGTATCAATAAGGTTAGCAGAAAGCCGGTAAGAAGTCCCCCTACGTGTGCCATATTGTTAACCTCAGCGCTTGCTGCTCCACTGTAAACAGAGAGCACAATCATCAGAACAATTCTTTTGGTGGTAATCTGTTCAAGCCGTCCATGATGTAAGAGTACCAGTGCCAGTAACATTCCGATGATTCCGAATACAGCTCCGCTGGCTCCCACCGAATTATAGAAGTCTGTAAACCATTCATACAGCATGGAAAGCAAATTCCCTCCCACACCTGCTGCCAGATAAAGCACGCCAAACCAGGCATGTCCCAGATAGCGTTCCGCAATATCTCCCGTAAAGTAGAGTAAAAGCATATTGCTAAACAAATGGTTTAAATCCACATGCAGAAACAATGCCGTGATAATCCGGTACCATTCTCTGTCCGCAAGAATATTTTCCAGACTGAATGCTCCTATATTATACAGCAAGTCCCCCGTAAATGTACATGCAAAAAAGACAAGCACATTGATGCCAACCAGTCCTATGCTGACCCAGGGGAATTTTACCGGATCAAAGTTCTTCTTTTTAATCACTGTCTGTTTCTGCGAAAGGAATTGCTCGATTCTTCTCCGAAGCCCTCCCATATCACCGCACTGGTTCTCATAAAGAACCAGTTCCCGCGTATAGGGTTGAATAACCCAGCAATGATCATCGGTTTCCGTCAGCATTTTGGCCCCGGACAAATCCGCTGTGATCAGCACTGTCAACAATTCTACCGGCAGATTTTCTCTCGCCGTCAGTGTCCGGTACAGGCTCTCCTTCAGCTGTAGATATTGCTCCGGTGTCCATTCCAGCCGTTCCGGGCACTCCAGACATAAAACAGCCCGGCATTTTTCTTCTTCCATGCAGAAGAAGGCAAGAATATTGTTTTTTCCTGTCAGGATTTTCTGATATCCCACAGATAGCAGAAAACGTTCAAATTGTTCCATCATCATAATGATAACTTAGCACATCCTCAACAGTATGTAAAATTCAATTTTCCCAATCCGATCCGGTCCCCTGCATGAATCTCCACCTTTTGATCCGGTTCCAAACGCATTCCATTCACATAAGTTCCATTGGTGGAGTGCAAATCTATGATAAGTATATGGTCTTCCTCCCTCACAAAACGGGCATGCATCCGGCTGATCGTTTCATCCTCCAGCACATAATCCGCAAACTCATCTTTCTTCCCGATAACCAGCGGAAGATTTCCCAGCGAGATCCACCGCTGCCACTCCTGCCCCATCCCCTGTAGTCCTCTTTGTGTCAGTAATTCTCCCTGGGCCAAATATACGGTTTTTTCCGATTCCGTCTCTTGCTCCCTGCTCATCGGCTCCCAAACCTGGGAATTCCTGGCAGTACTTTCGACTGCAATGTTCCCTTTCTTTCCACCATGCAGCCAGCTAAGCAAAGCGCACACTACAGTCACCACCGCCAGAATCATGATTCCTGCTAATGCAAACTGTTCTTTTCCCGTGAGCTCATACTGATATAGAACCCATACGCACAGCAGTAAGGATACAAGACTGACCGCCAATGCAACCTTCTGTACCAGAAATCTCCCGGGCAGGGTTTTCCCGTCCTCCAGGTTCCAGCCTTCTGTTTCTACCTGCAGATTTCCATCCGTCTGCATATCCGTCGCTTCTGTACTGCTTTCAGGTAGAATTTCCTGTGCTTCTTCATAATCTTCTAAGCACTGTTCCAGCGTGCGAAGAGTGAAATTGGGTCCTGACACGCCCTCATAAATACGATATGTTAAGTCCACCGCCCCCTGTTGATTATAATCAACCTGTTCCACCAGATATTGTGCCAGAGAAAGAAGATTTTCGTTTTCTGTGGGATTTAAAAAAGGATCATAAAGAAAATAATACTTCTTTACATCCATATCGCAAAATATCAGTTCCTGTTTTAAGACCACTTTTTCCCGATCCAGCAGGTGTCGATCACACTCCCGGAGCACATGGATTACTTCCCTGACAAATGTTCTGATTTCTTCTTCCTGAAGCCCCCCGCCTATCCACAAATCACCCAGCACTTTGCAGGATGTTACATCATAAAGCAGATAAGTCTGGTCATTCACCTGTTGCTGTCTGCATGACAAAAGCTCCGGCAGCGGATTTTGGAGCAGCATTGTCCACTCAAATGAGGTATCTGTTTCCTTTTTGCGACGCAGATAGCAATGTTCTGCCTGTCTGATATATCCGTATAATTCTTTCATCTTTTCCTCTTTCCCCGTTCTCACTTTATATGTTTTCCATCACTATTCCAATGCCTGCTTTGCCTTTTCTGCAAACCAGACTGCTCTTCGGATATCTCTCAAGTGTTCTACCGGATTAAAGATTGGCAGACTCTGCTGCGAACTATTCTGAAACGTTCTATGAATCGGCATAAAGGAAGCATTTTTCAGCGGGTTGCTCTGTACTGCCAGACTGCTGACCTGAATTTCCGTTTGGCCACGCTCCACCACAATCTGATCGCTTTGCAGGCGCATCGTTGGAAATAATTCTATTTCGTGTTCCATTTTATCCTCGTCTGACTCCATTTGCATCACGATTCCAGAGCGCAGCATATTCTGATATATGACACCTCTGTCATATACAAAGAAAAGCATTCCCAGACAAAAAAAGAGGACTCCTATTGCCATGGGGATTACATAGGATGCCTCCACTGTCATGGAAGCATTGCATCTCATCCGTAGAAAGTTTTTTATTTGTGTTCTCATGCCCGTTGTCCCTTTATTTCCTTCCGTCGCGCACCTATGCTATTGCGTCACATAATCCATAATTTGAAAAATTCCATAATTTACTGCAAAGAATGGCAGCCAGGCCACTCTTTCATTCCTTTTCCGTTTCCTAAAGCATCCTTTGCCAATTCCCCACAAGGCCGCCCCAAGCATCGCCCCAAACGCAAAGCAGCTGCTCCTCTGCCAGCCGCAGTATATACCCGTCAGCAGCAATACCATTCCATCCCCATATCCAATTTGTTCTCCGGACATTACCGCAACAAGCAGACAGAGAACTCCCGGCATCAAATCTGTAAGAGAAGGTAATCCTTTTTTCGTACAGGCATGCCAAATGATTACGAAAAGGGCTCCCAGCAATAATTTCCAGACAGAAACGGCTTTTTCTCGTATATCCTGGAAAGCAATCCAGCATAGATAAATTCCGAACCATATACGCATCAGAAACCTCCTCCGCATCTGGAACATGCCCCATATAGAAACTGCGCCTGTGACAAGGGAATAGAACGAACATTTCTTCGCAAACTGCTGCAGGAGATATCACTGTGATACCGGTTCCCTTCTCCCGTAATATAAAGCATTCCTTCCAATTTGGCATGGCATCGTTCACAAGGCCGATAGTGTTCCCCCTGTTCATTTTTCAATTCCGCCATCACGGATGCCGGGGTACTGGAAACGGATAGCTTCAAGTGTGTACAGTTTCTGCTTCGATGATAGACTACTCCCGTGGGCGTCACGAACACATAGATTTCTCTGTCTCGTGGATCACTCAGCTCCACATCGTAACCGATCCATAAGTGTCCACCGTAAGAAATTCCACGTTCTGCCGTTTTAATCCCCCACAGGTTCATCAATGGTTCTTCTTTATAGTACAGGGTATAGGCATACTTTCCCGATAAACAGGTAAAATCCCTTACCTGTAGATTCTGTGCCGGATTTTTTTCCACCTCATTTTGGATTTGTCCCTGTATCAGACCGGGGAGCACTATCTGATCCTCCACAGAGAGGGAATTTCCCACCTGTTGAACCGCCGTGGTTAAGATGCTGTAGGTTCTGTACTGCTCCAAAAGTGAGGTTAGTGTGACGCAAAAAAACAGAAAGAGCGGGACAAGCATACTCGCCTCCAAAGTCAAACTTCCCCGAAGAGTGTAAGAAGATATCCTCTCTGCTTTGTCTGACGCCTGTTTTCTGGGAAAAATTGGCGATAATAAGCCTGAAATTTGGGAGTTTCTGCTTTTTGAGAGAGAATTAGAATAAGATTGCTTGTTTGTTTTTGTATCCTGACATTGCAGAAAGGACATCTTCATACACTCCTCCGTTTATTTTGACTTTTACTTTTCCATTGTTTCATAGGAAAATTTTCTGCGGATAAAATAAGTCTGTGCTCCATCTTCTACGGTTACTCCCGCATCCAGTCTGATCACACATCCATCCAATTGAAATTTTTCATTTCCCGGTGTCTGTTGGACATCTGATTCCACAAGATCCATAGCCCTTTTGGCAAGTGTTTCATCTGCCGTAAGACAAACGAAAATCCGTAAATAATTCACATAATCCATTCCTCTTCCACCGTTGTTTTGAGAAAGATGTTTATTAAATTCTGCCAGATGAACCAGCTGCGTCTGCCAGTCAGCATCCGTTTTTTTCCATGGAATCTTACCTCCGGCAAGAAGCTGTTTTACATCCTGCACGCTTTCCACATAAGCCCAGGCAAACAGCAATGTTCTGGAAACAAAGGGTTCCAGTTCCGGTTTCAATGTCACAGCCGTAAGCGTTACTGCCATAGCCTTGACCTCAGCTTTTTTTACCGGATTGCCGGATAGAAACTGATAGTTCAGAAGGAAACGCAGCATGCATAATTTATTTGCCGTTTTTTCCAGATTTGCATAGTCGCCCGGATCGCCATTCAGCAAATATTCCAGCTGATACTTTAACGCGGAGTTTTCTTTTGTTTTGGTGTAACACCCCATTTTCTGAAACAAGTATTCTTTAAAGAGCAATTTATCTGCTGCCAGGGGCTCTCCATAAAGAACTATATTTTCCGTTTCCTGCCGCAGACTTCGATCAGAAACCCGTTTTCCCTGTTCCAGACTGGCATTGGAGATGCTGTCCAGATCCTCTACCGTCAGCCGTAGAATTCCGAGACTTCGCAAGGAGGCCACCGCATCTGCCGGATTTTCCAGTGAAACGGTCTCCCACTCCCCTGTCTCATTCTGGATCTGGGGAAGTTCCTGGGCGGATAATTCCTCTCCTGCCTGCTGCCACAGACTGTCCATGGGAATCTCCCTGTCCTGCCGTTCGTATTCCTCCGCCTGTCCATTGCTGCTCTCCCATTCCGGAAGGCCTGTCAATGTATGCATGTAGTGAATTGCCTGCTTTTCAAAGACTCTTCCATTTCCATCGGTCAGCCGTGTTACACCTAATGCTTCCGCATCCACAGCCGTCATTCCAAGAAGATCCCTTTCCTCTCCAAAATTGTCCTGCATATAGCGCCGTAAATGCTCCGCAGTGTTTTGTACCTCAAATGTCCCTGTACCATAAGATGTGTCAATCGCCAGAAGATCATATTGTTCGAGAAGTTGTCGATGATACTCCGCAAAAACCGCATTCATGGAAGCATTCATTGCATATTCAATCTGCAATTCACAGGTGCTTTTCCGAATTCCGGCGTGCAAAGCAAAGAGAAGAGAAAGAATCAAAGACAGAAGAAGTACAAAACACACAGAAACGGAGCCGCGGGCCCTTTTATTAAATACTTCCCGCAGTGTCATTGATCTTATCAAACACAGTATTTACCAGGCTTGTGAGCTGACGCTTAAAGATAATGACCAGACTGATAAGTACCACAACAATCAGAATAATCTCCACTGTTCCCATCCCGTCCTCTTCTCTCAGAAATTCTCTAAATCTCTTCCGATCTGAATTTTCTTCTGACATCTTCTCTTTCGATGTTTCCATTCTATATTCTTTCATATCTTTTCCGCCTTTCTGCGCACGCTTTTTGCGCATAACGAGTTTGTGTCAAGTGTGCGCAGACACAAATCTCGCGATTGAAAAATTTTTTTCAATCTTTTCCGCCTTTCTTTCTTAAATTCCAAAGGAGAGCATGGCCGGAACCAAAATCATAAGCATGACCATAACCAGCAAAAGCATCATAGGGAGCAACAGCCTGGTTCCTGCCTCTTCTCCCATTTTACGTGCCAGATTTCTCCTTTCCTCCTGGGCATGCTCCGACTCCGTCCTCAGCTGTTGTAGCAGATTGCTATTCCCCTTCTTACTATTTTGTGAGAGCAGGGCTGCCAGTTTGCTGTAACAGTTTTGTCCGCACCGCCTGGCAAACTGTTCATAAGCCACCGCTTCCGACACACCGTTGTCCATCTCATGACAGGCAAAGCTCAGTTCCTCATAGGCATATCTTTTTTTTGTTTTATTCCCGCCAGCCTGCTCATAATCTTTCACCACCCGATGGCAGGCTCCACGTACCGTCAATCCTGCCCCCAGATAGAGTGTCAGTTTGGAGAGAATGGCCGGATAATCACATAACAGTTCCTGCTGCCGTTTCTGAATCTGTTGATGCAGTTCCCTGTCTCTGGCAAAAAATAAGGTTACGCCGGCAATCAGAAAAAGCATAAACAGGCCGAGGCTGTAATTTTCCTTTTCCTCTATCCATTCCACTGCTACCGTTCCGATCTGAGTCGGCAGCGTAAAAACCTGCTCATATTGTGTCTCCAGATCCTGTCCCGCAATCGCATCAAGCACTTCCTGTTCCCACTGTTCTTCCGGGGTTCGTTCCCTAGGGTAAATTCTTGCATAAAATTCATATTCCTGACGGTACGTGAAGTAGGTATAAGAAGCAATCAGTTGTACCGTTTCTCCCTCCGGCGCCACACCCTCTCCCGGCTCCCCATCTGCCCCCAGCAGTCGATAATTGCTGATCTCCCATCGGATTGTAAACGGGAACCCCTCCAGCTGCTGCACAAGCTGTAATGGCTGATTTACATCATTTAATGATTCATTTGCCCCAAGTATTGTCTTCTCCAATACAGGCAAAGATTTCACAAACAGTTCGTCCAGTTCCTTCTGGGTATATTTCTGCTCCTCCACCTGGATTTCGTAGATGCGGGAGTCCGTTCTATCCTCTCCCTTTGAAAAAATCGGTCTGAGTTCCACACGTTTATAACCTTCTCCATAAGAACCACGTAAAATCTGGTTTCCCTCCAAAAGTTCTCCGTTATTTGCACCTTGTACCCACAGCAATGTGGCAATCGCAGAACCAGCCACCACAAACCTGAAAGTCTGTTTCACCTTCAACAGATAATACGCTGTCACCTTTTCCTGTGGTGAATCAAAGGGATAAAGAATTTGAAAATCCGATACGACCGATGCTTTTCTTCCCACCGGTGCCTTTTTCAGTTTGTTCCTTATCCATAATCCTTTTTTGTACAAATAGACTTCCGGTCTGCCCCTGCTTCTGATCATTACCATCAGGCAAAACAGCAGAGTTCCCACATAAAAGAAAATCATCGGTCTCCTCCCTATACTCGAATATCCATGATTCTGTGGGACCACAGAGTTGCAGCTATATATAATGCCAGCATTGCTGTCATTACTCCGTATCCCATGATGTTGTGATAAAGCGGATCGAAAAACCCCGGTGAAGAGCTCTGCAGATATAATACCAGCAAAAAGGGCACTATCTGCATAATCCTCCCCTCCATCTTTTTAGCAGTCAGCATGACTTGAATTTCTTCCTCTGTATGAATTTTCTCTGCAATAACCTGTGCCGAGGAGATCAAAATCTCGCTCATTCTTCCACCTGATCTCTTAGCCGCAGTGAAAACCTCCCCGAATTCCCGGATTTCTTCCACTCCGCTTTCCTCGCCAAACTTCATTAGCAGGGACTCTAACGGTACATTATGCCCTAATCCCTGGCAGATGGAAAACAGGCGCTGACAGATCAACTCCCTCTCTCCATAGCGCTTGGACAGTTCCTGTTTTGCCTCCCAAAAGGCGTTTTCCACAGAATAGCCTGCCCGCATATTGGTTTCCACAGCCAGAAGCATCTCTTCAAATTGCAGGCGGAGCCGCCGGGCTCGTTGTTTTTTCTTATCTGCACTCTGATTCCGGTAAAAAAGCAATCCCAACGGAAGCATCAACAAAACAGCAATGGTACTGCGATAGAAAAACCATGCAAAAAAGAAACATAAAACCACTGCCTGCAACCCCGAGGTCTTATCCCATCCGAATTCCTGCACTTTCCATTTTCTCCCGGTGAAAAAGTTCTCCCTTCTTTTGCAGTGTTCCGACAATTCTTCCATCCTCCTCTCCTTTTTCTTCAAATAGGTATAATGGAGACAGTAGAATTTCTCCCTGTTCCACTCCTGTCACCTCCATGATCTGCAGAACTTTCCTGGTTTTGTCCCGCAGGCGTCCCAGCTGCACAATGATGTCGATTCCACTGGCAATCTGCTTCCGAATTGCTGCCAGGGGAAGTTCCATCCCCATAAGTACCATGGTCTCCAAACGATTCAGCATGTCCTGTGCGCTGTTGGCATGGCCGGTAGACATGGAACCGTCATGTCCGGTGTTCATTGCCTGCAGCATATCAATGGCTTCGCCTCCACGTACCTCTCCCACAATTACCCTGTCCGGTCTCATTCTCAAACTGGCTCGTATCAACTCACGAATGGTAATTTCCCGACAACCTTCCACATTGGCGTTCCGCGTCTCAAGGGAAACCAGGTTCGGCACATTGCGGATCTGCAGCTCTGCGCTGTCTTCAATTGTGATAATGCGCTCCTCTGTAGGAATAAAATTAGAAAGGACATTTAAGAAGGTAGTTTTGCCGGAACCGGTTCCGCCACTGACCAGAATGTTATAGCGGCTTTTCACCAGTTTACATAAAAACTCACTCACTTCCTCCGTCAGAGATCCAAATGCAATCAGCTGTTCCATGGAAACCGGCTGATCCGGGAAACGCCGGATAGTAAGAATCGGTCCATTTAATGCGATAGGATTTAGCACAATATTGACACGGGAGCCGTTTTCCAGCCGGGCATCCACAATGGGAGAAGCCTCATTGACGACACGGTTGCACCGCGCTACGATTTGCTGGATGACATCCTGCAAGGTCTGTTCCGAATCAAAGTGGCTATCCCACTGGCATATTCTTCCCTTTTGTTCTATGAAAATATTTTGTACTCCATTGACCATAATCTCCGTAATAGAAGGATCGTCCACCAGTTCCTGTAATAGATCCAGCTGACGCAGGGAGGAAAAGAGTTCCCTTCGCAATTTTATGCGCTGCTCCACTGTGATTGCGCACTCTTTTGCCTTTAACACAATCTGTTCGTCAATTTTTTCCCAAAGTTCTTCCTCGGAGTTTTCCCTTGAAAAGTCGATTCCGGCAAGTACGGATTGTTTCAGCTGCTCTTTCAGGGTTTTCCATTCATGATCCATAGCCCCAGTCCTCCCGCAGAAGATTCCGTGTGTAGTCGGCTACATCCCCGTAGGTGAACTGCTCAATGTGAGCCGGAATCTGACGAAAAACCGGCAGTTTTCTCCGAATGGTTTTCTCCCACACATCCTCATAATCCATTCCCCGCAGCATCTGCTCGTATTGTTCCATTTTGGCCAGGGCAAACCCGTCTTCCTTTGTAATGGTATAAACCTTCTCACAAAATCGTAAAATATCCAGCAAGCCGTTCATCTGCTCGGACAAATCCAGAACCACATATTCGTAGGGGCTTTGTTCTTCCAGATAATGAAAAATTTCTTTCCACTTTCCTCCGGTAATAGAGGACAGTTCCATGTAACTTTCAAAGGGAGACACAAAATCCAATCCGTTCATGGTCTGTACCATATGTTCCAGCCGATATAGAAATTTCTCTCTGGCACAGTCATAAAAATAGACAAAATCCATCATGTTATAACCCGGTGAATCCTGAAAAACACGGCGTAATCCGCTAAATCCCTCAAAATTCAAATATAAGGTTTTGTGATCCCTTGCCAGAAGCTGGCCCAGTGTGACGGCAAATGTGGTCTGCAGACATCTGCCAATCGGTGTATAGATTCCAATAAAATGAATGTTTTTAGAAGCTCCCACATGTCTCGTGGGTAATTGCTCCACATGCTCTGCATACAGATGAAATATCTGTCTTAAAATTGCATCCGCGGCCTGATAACGACAGATTTTATGTTTCTCCTCAGATGGCTCCTCACAAAGGAGAAAGATATGGCTGATCTGAGAACGTTCTTCCTTTTCCAAATGTTCGTATAGGAGCTGGGATATCAGTACGATTTCTGCTGCCTTCTCAGCAAGTAATTCCTTTAATTTGTCTATATCCTCATACACATAAATAGAAAATTCCTGCTCCAGCCTCTCCTGTGCCACATTCAAAAAACGTTGTGTGTAACAACGGTCACTGTCACAAATTACAAATCTTTTCTGCACAATCATCCTTCTCCTTTACATGCCTGTGATCCACATAACAATCATACTGATAAGGATGGGCAGCGAGAAATGGATTCTGTTTTGCATACCTTCTCCACTGTCATAGCGCTTCCATTTACCGGCACGTACCGCATCCTGCACATATTCTGCCAGGTATTGCATCCTCACCATATAGTTTCCGTTGTGACACATTTTCACCAGGGAAATGACAGCTCCGGTCACGAAGGCAACGATCATACACAGAATCGTCCGGTAGGTTCCCAGAAACGCGCCGATCATGGCAAGCAATTTAAGATCTCCCGCGCCCAGCGCCCCAATAGAAAACAGGACATACAACAGCAGACAGGGCAATAGCATCCCCAGGGCTGCGCGGAAGACGCCGGCAATTCCTCCTAAATAAAATTGGATCAGCAGTGCCAGCACGCCGCCGCAGAGCACAAGAATATTGGGAATTTTCCCCAGATAGAAATCAAAGAACACGGCCACAAGCAGTAATAAAACTAAAATAACAATAACCCTTCACCTCCTTTGCTCTCGAATCATAAA
The DNA here is from genome assembly GCA_934371505.1 of uncultured Lachnospiraceae bacterium. Lineage (GTDB taxonomy): Bacteria > Bacillota > Clostridia > Lachnospirales > Lachnospiraceae > UMGS2037. The sequence goes on along the minus strand of CAKRNW010000043.1, from coordinate 2,766 downwards.
ACGTTGGAAAATAAATGAATAAAACAAGAAATAAATTAAATGAATATAAGAAAATAAGAATCCTGCATCCGACCGATGCAGGATGTAATTTGCATTATAGAGACTGTGTTTCCGTTTGTCTACAGAAAAATCTCAAAAAATGTATTTTTGTAAAACAGTTACAAAAACAGAAAATATCGAAGTCCAAAAAGCCCCGCAGCCCCTGGAATTCCTAGAAAGCCGCATGTCAAAACCGTAAAGAAATTCAGTCCCACATCACAGGGAACCTGCATTTCTAAAAGCAGGGTATTCACCACATAAATGGTCAGACTGCCCAGTACTGCCCGGAACAGAAAGTTGACAAACAGCATCGCTCCCTTTTTCAATCTCCCTATCAAGATCACAAGCACACATGCTGCAATAATGATTGCTGCCTGCATCCAGATTTCCATAGGTTGTCATGTTCCTTTACTTTTTCTTTCGCTACTATTTGTATGCCATGCCTTGTCCGGATATGCAGATTGTTTACAGATCCTTCCATATTTTTTCCGAAACCTGGTATATGTCTGCCGAAAGCGGGCATACTGTGTAACAAACCAGTTATTTCATTTGGGAAAGGACTCTGCCACATGAAATCTCATTTTAGTCAAAGTACTTACGGGAATAGGGAAAGGCACCCGGAAGTCGTCCTTCTGGATGCCTTGAAAAAGACCCGATATGATCTTGAAATTGCCTATGAAGGCTTTAATTATGCCGTAGATCCGGAATTGATCGACTGTTATATCTACGAGGTTGCAGCACTTTGCAAACGATACAATTATCTATTGCGTCAGCTGCCTGCATCCCGTTGTAAAAACCCCTCGGATTTTCTTCCGGAAGGATTTCAATTTGCGGATTTTCCCACGCTCTCAGACGCGGAAACCACGGCTGTTCCCCTGGTCGGCCAGGTTCTCGTTTAAGGAATTTCTGCCATAAGTCAGCCCTGCATAGACTGTCTGGGCATTTGCCATCACCTGTCCCCTGGCATCCAGTTTACTGATCTGGGCATAGGCATCCCGGAGCTGCTGTATGCATTTTTCCACCCCATACAGTGGCTCTACCCGGTTTCCCGCATCGGCTTTGGCGATCTCCCTCAGCGAGAAAGCATATAGTTCTCTCAGCGTCTCGCTGATGGGCTGTCCGCTGTTTACCGATCCCAGCAGCTGGGTTACTGCTCCCCGGCTTTTGTCCAGTGCGCTGCGGAATGTCTCACGATCTCCCTCGCTGTATGCCGACCGGGCTTCGCTTAGATAGTCCAACAGAATTTCGTATAAAATCACACAAAGCTGAGTGGGATTGGCCTGGGTAATGCGTACCGTATAAGCCTGTTTCTTCTCATCTGTCATCATCATTTACCTTCCCATTTTACTGTAAGAGCTGAAGTACCTGAGAGGGGCGCTCATTCGCCTGTGCCAGCATTGCCATACTGGACTGGGAAAGCACCTGCTGTGTGGTATAGTTGGTCATTTCCTCTGCCATATCCACATCCATGATGGAGGAATATGCGGAAGTCATATTTTCATAAGTGGTCTCAATGGAACTGATTTTGTGCTCCAGGCGGTTCTCGTAGGCACCCAGCCTGCTTCGCACGGCAGATACATACTGTAAGGCGCCGGACGCCGAATCAATAGCTGCCAGACAGTCCGCTTGCGTGGAGAGTGTCAGCTTGTCGATCTGTAAATTTTCCAGTTTGGCGGAAGGAATACGGATCTCTATAATCTGTCCCTCATTGGCTCCCACCTGCATACGCATGGAGCCGTTACCGGTGAGATTCATTTTCACAGTATCATCAGCAAGATAATGGGTTTCTGTAACGGGCTGTCCCTTGTCATCCACTACCGGTTTTCCATCGGCATCCAGCTTCGGAACATCCTTCGTGTTTGCGATACCTTCTTTGGAATATTTCAACTGCAGCTCATAGCCATTGGAACCCTTTAAAGTGATCACATCATCCTTCACATTCGCAATGGTCATTTTGATCTGCTCCGTTTTGTCAGAGCCTTTTAAGGTCTGGTTGACGGTGACTTCCATGTCCCAGGCCCATACATCCTTATCGTACTTCTTTACACTGCCATCTGGATTCTTAACCGGATTTCCATCGGCATCCAGCACCTCATCTCCCACTTTATGCACGATCTTCTGCTGTCCGCTGTGATAGTCCGCAATGTTTCCATTCTCGTCCAGTTCCACATAAATGCCCACCTTCTGGCCGGAATGAGCATCTGTGGTCTGGGCAATTTCATAGGTTCCTGCCAGCACTTCATCGGAATAACTAAGTACATCGATGTTGCCCTTGTCGCTATATCCTTTCAAATCAAAGGTTCCATCCAGGATTTTCTGTCCGTTGAACTGGGTTTCCGATGCAATACGTTCAATTTCTTCCTTGAGTTGTTTGACCTCTGCTTCCAAGGCTTCTCTGTCCTTGTCGGACATGGTCCCGTTAGCGCCTTTGATTGCCAGCTCATTGGTACGCTGCAACATTTCTGTAATCTCAGAAAGTGCTCCGTCTGCGGTCCGCACGATGGAAACACCCTCGTTGGAGTTGTCTTTACCAAATTCCAGACCTTTCAGCTGGAGATTCATGCGTTTTGCCATGGCCAGACCGGACGGGTTGTCCTTTGCATTGTTGATCTTTAATCCGGAGGAAAGTTTCTTCGTGGATTCAGAAAGGTTGCTATCATTTCTGGTCAGAGAATTGTTGGTTACCATCGCCGTTGCATTGTAGTTGATTTTCATGCTGCCCATATT
>CAKRNW010000042.1 GCA_934371505.1 uncultured Lachnospiraceae bacterium | reverse complement strand
CTCTGTATGTAAACATCCTGAACCTGATTCATTATATGCATGATAAATATTACTATGAAGCAGCTGAGATGGCTCTGATTGATACCGATGTAAGAAGAACCTTCGCAACCGGTATTGCAGGTCTGTCCCACGTAGCAGACTCTCTGTCCGCTATCAAATATGCAAAGGTTAAAGTTATCCGTGATGAGCAGGGTGTAGCTGTAGACTTCAAGACCGAGGGTGATTTCCCTAAATACGGTAATGATGATCCCAGAGCTGATGAACTTGCTGTATGGCTGCTGAAGACCTTCATGGAGAAGATCAAGAAGAACAGGACCTACAGAAATTCTGAGCCTACTACTTCTGTACTGACCATTACTTCTAACGTAGTATATGGCAAAGCTACCGGTGCCCTTCCTGACGGAAGAGAAGCTTATAAGCCTTTTGCTCCTGGTGCTTCACCGTCCTATGGTGCAGAGAAGAGCGGACTTCTTGCTTCCCTGAACTCTGTAGCTAAACTGCCTTATGAGTATGCGCTGGATGGTATTTCCAATACCCAGACCATGTCTCCTTCCGCTCTTGGTCATGACCTTGATGAGCAGAAGAATACTCTGGTGCATGTTATGGATGGTTACTTTGATCGTGGTGCTCATCACCTCAATGTTAACGTATTCGGAACCGAGAAGCTGTTAGATGCACAGGCACATCCTGAGAAGCCTGAATATGCTAACTTCACCATCCGTGTATCTGGTTACGCTGTTAAGTTTATCAGCCTGACCAAAGAGCAGCAGGATGATGTTATCGCAAGAACCTGCCATAAGTCACTGTAATCCTGACGGGTTTTTAGATAATTGATGAATTAAGGGCCGGGCAGTAATGTCCGGCTCTTTTTGGGAAATACTAAGAAAAGCAATGTTACTTATCCTGCCAGTCCGGCAGAGAATGGAGATGATCACTATGATTAAAGGTAGAATTCACTCATTGGAATCTTTTGGTGCGGTAGACGGACCTGGCATCCGGTATCTGATTTTTCTGAAGGGCTGTAACATGCGGTGTCAGTATTGCCATAATGTAGATACCTGGAATCCCGATACAGATGATCTGCAGACAGCAGATGAACTTTTGGATAAAGCGGAGCGTTTCCGCAGTTACTGGGGAAAGGAAGGTGGCATTACCGTCAGTGGCGGAGAAGCTTTGCTGCAGATTGACTTCCTGATTGATCTTTTTAAAAAGGCACATGAAAGAGGGATTAACACAAATCTGGACACCTCAGGACAGCCTTTTACCAGAGAAGAACCCTTTTTCTCCAAGTTTAATGAATTGCTGAAGTACACAGATCTCGTGATGCTGGATATTAAGCACATTGATGATGAAGAACACAAGAAACTTACCGGTCATACCAACAAAAATATTCTGGATTGCGCCAGATACCTTTCTGAGCAGGGGATTCCCATGTGGATTCGCCATGTGTTGGTTCCGGGTATTACCGACAAAGATGAATATTTAAAACAGACAAGGGCATTCATCGACACCCTGGATACAGTGAAAAAGGTAGAAGTCCTTCCTTACCACACCCTGGGTGAATATAAATGGAAAGAACTGGGAATTCCCTACAAGCTGGAAGGGGTAGAACCTCCCACCCAGGAAAGAATTGCCAATGCAAAGAAGATTTTGGAATTCTCTAAGTATTAAACAAAAACTATTAAAAATAGCGGTATCGGAAACTTTCTTTTGAAAGTTCTGATACCGCTATTTTTGACCAAATCAGATACAATTTCTTATTTCCCTGCGGACAATAACATGGTAATCTATAAAGTGACCGGTGATGCGGAATTTGAACCCCAGTCTCCTCAGGGCATCCTCAACGAGGAAAAACTGGGACAGTATGACAAGTACGCCGCATTTCTGGACGGAAATAACGGATATTCTGTGATAGAAGGCGATGGCGAAGGAAAAATCCTGGTGGTAAAGGACAGCTATGCCAAGGATACCAGAGTGGTGTATATCAATCGACCCTGATGCCGGAAATCCCAGAGAAACCGTGGAAAAGGGTTTATGATGAAAATAAAATGCAGAGAATGTGGTGCCCTCATTGACGGGCAGGTGGCACGGTGCCCTTATTGCGGCGCCATCAACGAAGCCGGGGCAGAGCAGAAGTACATGGAGGACATGGACACGCTGCGGGACAACCTGGAGGATTTAGGGGACATTCCCAAGGAGGAAATCACCCAGGAAATCCGGAAACATCTGAAATTTACCGGAAAAACCGTGGTAATCACCCTGGTGGTGATTATAGTTGTGGCAGCCGCACTGTTTTTGTACAGCAAACGCTGGGATATTGCCATGTATCTGTACGAGACAGCCAGCCAGACCACCACGGCAGATGCCAGGGAACAGCTCCTCTGGGAAAAGGAAAATTATCCCAGACTGGACGAATGGTTTGCAGAGGGGAACTTCGATGCACTGCTGGATTTTTACCGGGAAAATTCCTATGTGGAGTCCGGTATCCAGTACAACTTCAGTACCTGGGAACACTATTACCTTCTGACCTACTATGACGAGTACCGGGAGTGTACGGACTTCTGGGAGCGCTTAAAGGGCGGAGAGATTCCCTGCTTTTATGAATACCACTCGCCTTTTTACGAAGGGCTGGATTTGATTTATTCCAAGGATGCAAAGTACCGCAACGATATGATGAGTGACGAGGATCGAGCACTCGTTGAACAGTGGAGGGATGAGGTGACGGACTTTATCAGAGAAGTTTACGGCATCGATGATGCAGAAATCCAGAGACAGATTCAGTCGGCAGACACCGGAGATGGTTATCTGAAATACAAAGGGCTTTACGACTATGTGGATACCATGAAAGACCGCCTGCCCCATGCAGACTAAAGGCGGCCGGAGAGGTACGAGTGAAAAGGAACGGATAAGGAGAGAAAACAGTGAAGTGTGATTATTGTGGTTCCAATCTGACGATTGACGACAAGGTATGTCCCTATTGCCACCAGCCCAATAAGCATTATGTGAAACACAGACAGGACATGTTTCACTATGAAACGGACTACCAGAACACCAAGAGCGAGGTCTATGAGAAGGCGGGAAAGACAAGCCGGAGGGCTGCCCGGATTGCAGTGCTGGCGGTTATGGTAATGCTGGTACTGGGGGCAGTGGTAGTCAATGTTTATGTCTGGGATATCCAGCGGGCAGTGAACATGTATAGAGAGAAAAAGCATCTCACCGAATACCAGACCCAGCTGGATGCCTATGCGGAAAAAGGAGACTGGACAGGCTATTATAATTTTCTGAATGACCGGGATCTGGTGTATTATGATTTTGACAATACGGAATTTGAGCATTACCAGCAGTTTGGACGTCTGGCAGGCACCTACCATGATATCTGGGAGATGTGCTCCAGACTGGTGGAACATAACAATGGCAATGGGTATGACAGTTATTTTGACCCGGATAAATGTCTGGAAAATATTTCCGATGACCTGGCATATCTGTACCGGAATGTGAGTGAAGATTACTATTATGTAGAGATGTACCGGCATCATACCGAGTGGTGCGAGAATCTGATATCCCAGGCAGAGGCGCTGGTACAGGCGTATGTGGGGGTAGACGGAGAGGTGTTTGCCGGTAAGTCTATCCGCCAGATGTCCAACACCAAGATTCTTGTTCTGCTGGAAAGGAGCTATGAGAAGGATGAGTGATAAATTATTTCGTGGCATAACCATCGCACTGACAGCACTGACCGTCCTGCTCCTGCTCAGGGCTGGAAGGGAGATTTTTTATGACAGCTATCATTATAGTTATGAGGAAAGCAGTCTGGTTTATGCCATCCGGGACGGACGCTACACCGACCTGGTGCAGTATTGCGATAAAAACCGGGCAGAGAAGGTAAAGGAGACGGCAGAAATCGCAGAGTGCTATGCTGTGGCAGACTATTACCAGTCCACGGTGCTGTATTATACCTATCTGGAAACGGGAGACACTGCAAAACAGAAGAAAATGCAGACGGAGAGAGAGGATGCGGCGTCCAGGATGGGTGCCCTCGGTGACTGTGCCGGGGAAATTGATGCTCTGTTTACCGATTATATGGCAGCACATTGACTTGACAGAATCCTGCTTTTTCGTTAACATAAAACCAGTTGTGTTTTGGCACAACTGGTTTTTTCATAGTACCTTGAAAACTGAATTGTCATATCTTTGAAACTACACCGTATGTCTTCTCATCCAGCGCCAGTCCCTGCTGCAGGCAGGGTGACGAGGAAAAGGGTTATCGAAAATTCGGCGGACGCCCTTTCGTACTTACCGGGTGCGGGATATTCCGGCAAATATGCAGGCAACTGCAAAACAAATACGGAATAACCGGTGTAACTATTCAATGCCTTTAGGATTTTGCGAAGGTGTTTTGAATAGTTTCATAATTTTGAAATAATATAAAATAATGATAGAAAGATGAGGAATCATATATGTGTGGAATTATTGGATATACAGGGAAAAAGCAGGCAAAAGACATCCTTCTGGATGCGTTGGAGCTTTTGGAATACCGTGGCTATGACAGCGCCGGTATTGCCTTAAGCTCCCACGAGACACCGGAAGTGCGGGTTCTCAAGTGTGCCGGAAGAGTCAATGATTTGAGAAAACGCTGCGAGGGAGAAGGAAAAGAGGAAACCTGCGGAATCGGACACACCAGATGGGCGACCCACGGTGGAGTCTGCGATGAAAATGCCCACCCACACCAGTTCGGACGGGTGACCATTGTTCATAACGGCATTATTGAAAATTATAAGGAACTGACGGAGCATTATCATCTGTCTTCTCTGTTAAAGTCCCAGACAGACACGGAGGTGGCTGCGGCGATGCTGGATCATTACTACCAGGGAGACCCTTACGCGGCAATCCGCAAGACCGTACTGAAACTGAAAGGAACGTTTGCCCTGGTCATCCTGTTTGAAGATCGTCCGGGAACGATTTATGCCGTTCGTAATGTAAGTCCTATTGTGGCTGCGCAGTGTGAGGAAGGATGTATTCTGGCATCGGATGTAACTGCACTGTGCCGGTTCACGGACCGTTATTTTGTGGTGCCTGAATTTCATGTACTGGAGATGAACGGGGATGGGCTCAGACTCTATGATCTGTCCGGAGACGGGGCGGAACCGGAATATCTGACAGTGGACTGGGATGTAAGCCGTGCGGATAAGGGCGGTTACCCTTTTTATATGGAAAAGGAGATCATGGAGCAGCCGGATGCCATCCGTCGTACCATTGAAGGAAGAATTGTGGACGGACTGCCGGATTTTTCTGTGGATCAGGTACCGGACGAAGTGCTGGCGGACTGTGAACGGGTCTGCATTGTTGCCTGTGGTACTGCCATGCATGCAGGACTGGTGGCACAGTCGCTGATGCAGTCTGTTTTGCGCATGCATGCGGATGTGGAGTACGCATCGGAATTTATGTATGCGGATCCGGTGATTGATGAAAAGACGCTGGTGATTGCCATCTCCCAGTCCGGAGAGACCATCGACACCCTGGAAGCCTTAAAGTATGCCAGAAAACAGGGGGCAACGAGCCTGTCCGTCATCAATGTGCGGGGGGCTTCCATTGCCAGGGAGAGTGAATATGTACTCTACACCATGGCAGGACCGGAAATTGCGGTAGCCAGCACCAAGGCTTATACCACCCAGCTGGCTGTGCTTTATCTGCTGGTAGGCAGAATGGCATATCTCCGGGGGGCAATGAGCCGGGAAGAGACCGTTGCCTTTATGGAGCAGATCAAACGGGTTCCTGAGGTGATGGAAGATGTATTGACACGACGCCGGGATATTCACCGTTTTGCCAGAACCATTTTAAATGCCAAAGATGCGTTCATGATCGGCCGTGGACTGGATTACTCCATTTTGCTGGAGGGCTCCTTAAAACTCAAGGAGATATCCTACATTCATACGGAGGCTTATGCATCGGGAGAATTAAAACATGGAACCATTGCCCTTATCACAGAAAATACACCGGTGATTGCCGTGGTAACCCAGCGCAGGCTTCATGATAAAGAAATGTCAAATATCCGTGAAGTGAAGTCCAGAGGTGCCGCTGTGACCCTGTTTATCAAACAGGATTATTATGCACAGGCGGGAGAACAGGACTGGTCAGGAATTTTTACCCTGCCGGATATGCCGGATGCTTTCATGGTATTCCCTGCATCGGTGGCATTACAGCTCTTAGCCTATTATGTATCTATGGACAAAGGATTAGATGTAGATAAACCGAGAAACCTTGCAAAGGTTGTTACGGTAGAATAAAATAAAGAAAAGAAAACATACGCTGTAGGAATAAAAAGGTATGACAAAAGTGAAAGCGAGGAGTAAAGAATATTGAGGCAGTGAAATGCCCTCACTGTACCTTTGATCTGTCAGAATAAAAGGAGTACGTTATGTTTGATGTCATCATTGTTGGCTCCGGTCCTGCGGGACTGTCGGCTGCGGTATATGCCAGACGGGCAGGATTGTCCGTATTGGTACTGGAGAAAAACGCCATGAGCGGCGGTCAGGTACTCACCACCTATGAGGTGGATAATTATCTGGGACTTCCCGGAATCGGCGGCATGGAGCTGGGAAACAAATTCCATGAGCACGCAGCGGGACTGGGAGCAGAATTTACCACGGGAATAGTCCGGGAAATTGAAAAATGCCGGGACGGCTTCCGGGTAATTACCACGAAAAAGGAGTGGGAGGCCCAAAGCATTATTCTGGCGCCGGGAGCATCCCATGCGACTCTTAATGTACCGGGAGAAGAACGGCTGATGGGCAGAGGCGTTTCCTATTGTGCTACCTGTGACGGTGCTTTTTTCCGGGGAAAAACCGTAGCAGTTGCCGGAGGCGGTGATGTGGCGGTGGAGGATGCCATTTTTCTCTCCCGCTTCGTGGAGAAAGTGATTCTCATTCACAGACGGGACACCCTTCGGGCAGCCAGATCCCTGCAGGAGCAGGTGTTTTCCCTGACCAACGTGGAAATTCTCTGGGACAGTGTGGTGACGGAAATTCAGGGAGAAACCTTAGTGGAACAGATCTGCGTGCGCCACTTAAAACAGGATAGCACGGAGGAAATTCCGGTATCCGGCATTTTCGTTGCGGTGGGAATTCATCCGGATACCGCATTTGTGGAAGGACTGGTGCCCATGGACGAACAGGGATATCTGATTGCCGGAGAGGATGGAGTGACTGCAGTTCCTGGAATTTTTGCAGCGGGAGATGCCCGTACCAAGAAACTGCGTCAGATCATTACGGCAGTAGCAGATGGAGCCAATGCAGCAATTTCCGTACAGGAATATCTGGATCGCAGGAATTAAAAGAACCCGGAGATTTCCTGCATTTACTTGACAAGGGATGGTCATAATGCTATATTTATTCACAGATGTAACAAATTTGTAATAAATACGGATCCAATGTTGGAGGCATTATGAGACATCAGAATATAAAAATTGCTGCTATGGCACTTACCGCAGCAGTTGTTATCACCGGCTTTCCCATGACTGCACATGCAACAGGTCTTTCCTCTGTATTACCTTCTGCAGGCGTAGGATTGGCGGTAAACAATAAAAGTACGACCATGAGTTCCGGAAAGGACAGTAAGAATTCCTCTTCCTCGAAGCAGATTACAGCAACCATGGACATTGCCATGATTGATGATGGAGACCGGGCACTGGCAGCAGCTCCCACTGTGACGATGACGAAACAGCAGAGAGAGACTAAGGCAGAGGAGGAGACCTTTAAGTCTCTGGTCATTGCCCAGGTAAATAATTACGTAAATGTAAGGGATCTGCCCAGTGAAGATGGCAGCATCGTGGGTAAGCTCTATGATAAATCCGTAGGTGTCTTTATTGAAGAAGAAAACGGCTGGTACAAGATTGAATCCGGTTCCGTAACCGGATATGTAAAGGGTGAGTATTGTGTTACCGGCGAGGCAGCCGTGGAACTGGCGAAGAAAGTCGGAACCCGTATTGCCACCGTAACCACCACCACATTAAAGGTAAGAGAACAGCCCAGCACCGATTCCGCTGTCTTAGGTCTGGTTCCCATTGATGATGATCTGCTGGTAACAGAAGAGCTTGACGGATGGGTAAAGATCAATATCGAGGAAGGTGACGGATATGTCTCCACAGACTATGTGACCCTTTCCACAGAATTTGTAAAAGCAGAATCCAAGGCAGAAGAGGAAGCCCGTCTGAAAAAGGCTGAAGAGGAGAGAAAAGCTGCAGAGGCAGCAGCGGCTGCATCCCAGGCAAAGAAAAAATCCACCTCCGGCAGCTCCTCCAATTCTTCCAACTCCGCAAGCCATGCACCGGCAATGACAGTTTCCGGTGGAAGTGAGTATGGAAATGCTGTTGCAAATTATGCATTACAGTTTGTCGGCAATCCTTATGTGTATGGCGGAAGCAGCCTTACCAATGGCACGGATTGTTCCGGATTTGTCATGAGTGTTTATTCCAACTTCGGAATCGGTCTGCCCCATTCTTCCTCCGCAGACCGTAAAGTCGGCTATGAAGTAGAAGGCGGTCTGGCAAATGCACAGCCCGGTGATTTGGTCTGCTACTCCGGACACGTAGCTCTTTACATCGGTAACGGACAGATCGTGCATGCATCCACTGCAAAGACCGGTATCATTGTTTCCAATGCAGGATATCGTCAGGTTCTGGCAGTAAGACGTATTTTCTAATAACAAAGAGACTTGAAAGGCGCAGGTGCAATAAGTACTTGCGCCTTTTTCCCTATTTGGACTTGTGAGATAATAACAAAATAAGAGAAATAGCAGGTTTTGCCTTGAAAAAAAGTCCCTTGGACAAATTGAACAAAAGAATAAAAAATTTGCTTGAAAGCAACGAAAAGTTATCCACATAAGGAATCGCCAAATTTGGGCTTTTTTTATTTATACACGGAGTTATCCACATTATCCACAGAAATTTGAGCCGGGAATAATTCTAAATTTTTTGTGAACTTGTAATAAAAATTCGGCTTTTGTCGGGGAAACAAGCCAAAACCCTTGACTTTACCGTATTTGTAAAACAAAACAAAATTTCTTTAAATTGTTGAATAATAAGAAGGAATATGCTAAAATACACATACAATATAAAAAAGAAAGGATGATGACCTATGAAGTATATTATCAACGGAAAAAACATCGATGTTACAGAAGGATTAAAGAGTGCGGTACAGGACAAAATCGGTAAACTCGAAAAGTATTTCACTCCCGAGACAGAAGTTCATGTCATGCTCAGTGTGGAAAAAGGAGTACAGAAAATTGAGGTGACCATTCCTGTCAAAGGCAAGATCATCCGCTCTGAGCAGAGCAGCTCAGACATGTATGTTTCCATCGACCTGGTAGAGGAAGTCATCGAACGCCAGCTTAAGAAATACAAAGCAAAGATCGTGGACAAGCAGCAGAACGCAATGTCTTTCAGTAAGGCTTTTGTGGAAGAAGAGGCTGAGGAAGAGGAAGAGATCAAGATCGTCCGTACCAAGAAATTTGATATCAAGCCCATGTATCCTGAAGATGCATGTATCCAGATGGAGCTGTTAGGTCATAACTTCTTCGTATTCTGCAACGCAGATACCGATGAGGTAAATGTTGTTTATAAGAGAAAAGGTGGTACCTACGGCATCATCGAACCCGAAAATTAAATCATAGTCATTATCATCGCACCCCGCTTACCCAAGCGGGGTGTTTTTAATCTTCATAGGAAATTCCCTCCTATGAATGAAAAAAGCTCCGCAAGATGCCACTGTCATACCGGACATCCGTTTCCGCATAGAATAAAGACGAAAGAGTGGGGCGGTACAGGTTTATGAACCATAAAAAAATTTATAGAAAAATTTATAGAAAAATGATTCTGCTTGGAATTTTCTTCTTATTTCTTCTGCTCTATTCCCTGTGGATACAGCACAGGCAGGAGCAGAAACAGGAGGCGGAGCAGGAAGTATTCCGGGAACTGGATGATCGTGGGGATGCGGACATCAAATGGGTGGATTTCCAGGTACCCTGCGAGGCACTAAAAAAGGCATACCGGTATGATGTGGATACTTACGAAAAGGAACCTCACATTAACTGGATTGACCTGTTGGCATTGACAGCGGCGCGAAGTGGTGGAAATTTTACGCAAAAGGCATTACAGGATATGGACAAAATGGCAGCGCAGCTTGTGACGGGAGAAAGCACCCTGGAGGAACTGACAAAAGAATTGAGATATTTTTCCTATTACCGGGAGGCATACGATGCAGTGCTGCACGGCTTTGTGGGAGAATATGAGATTGAGGAGGACAACGGGGACGGACAGAAGGAATGGCATAAAAAATATGGACTCAAGGCTTTCTCTCCCCTTGCCAAAGGCTTTGATTATCAGGACTATGATGATTTCGGTGCCTCCAGAAGCTACGGATATGCCCGTCCTCACCTGGGACACGATATGATGGGACTTATCGGCACTCCGGTGGTGGCGGTGGAATCCGGTACGGTGGAGGCACTGGGCTGGAACCAGTACGGTGGCTGGCGCATCGGTATCCGCAGCTTTGACGGAAAACGCTACTACTATTACGCTCATCTGCGTCAGAATTTTCCCTACTGCAGATCCCTGGAGGAGGGAAGTGTGGTGACAGCGGGACAGGTCATCGGATACATGGGGCACACCGGCTATTCCGCCAAAGAAAATGTGAACAACATCAAAACCGTACATCTTCATTTCGGCATGGAATTGATTTTTGATGAAAAAAGGAGAGAACAGGGCAATGAAATCTGGATCGACTGCTATCAGCTTGCCCAATTCCTCTCAGGAAATCGAAGTGCAGTGGAGCGCGAGGAGGAAACAAAAGAATGGCACAGGATTTATGAAATGAGGGATCCGGCAGTGACGGAATACAAAAAACAGCAGTAATTTCCATTCAAAGACTGCCTGGGGACGATACATGACCCGACAAATAGTTACACAAAACCGTTGCAAAAAGAATGGCACTATGGTAATATGAAAATAACGCATGATAAAAAAATAACAATCGTGTGAAACAGGTGAATTTACAATTAAATGGAGGAAAAATCTATGGCAAAGAAAGTAGTATTAGCCGGAGCTTGCCGTACCGCAATCGGTACAATGGGTGGAAGTCTCAGCACAACTCCCGCTGCAGAACTTGGTGCAATTGTAATCAAGGAAGCATTAAACAGAGCAGGTGTAAAACCTGAAGATGTGGATCAGGTTTACATGGGATGTGTAATCCAGGCTGGACAGGGTCAGAACGTGGCTCGTCAGGCATCTATCAAGGCAGGTCTTCCTATCGAGGTTCCCGCAGTTACCATGAACGTAGTTTGCGGATCCGGCTTAAACTGCGTAAATCAGGCAGCACAGATGATTATGGCTGGCGACGCTGATATCGTAGTAGCAGGTGGTATGGAGAACATGTCTATGGCTCCTTACGCAGTTCCCCAGGCTCGTTTCGGATACAGAATGAACAATGGTACTTTAGTGGATACCATGGTAAACGATGCATTATGGGATGCTTTCAACAATTATCATATGATCACAACCGCAGATAATATCTGCCGTGAGTGGGGTCTGACCCGTGAAGAGTTAGATGAGTTCGCATTAAAGAGCCAGCAGAAGGCAGAGGCTGCACAGAATTCCGGTGCATTCGATGCTGAGATCGTTCCCGTTATGGTTAAGAAGAAAAAAGAGATGGTTGAGTTCAAGGTTGATGAGGGCCCTCGTCACGGTTCTACCATCGAAGGTTTACAGAAACTTCGTCCTATCAACAAAGATGGTTTCGTAACCGCTGGTAACGCATCCGGTATCAACGATGGTGCTGCTGCAATCGTTGTCATGAGCGAAGAGAAAGCAAAAGAGTTAGGCGTAAAACCGATGGCTACTTTTGTAGCAGGCGCTCTTGCAGGTGTCCGTCCTGAGGTTATGGGTATCGGACCTGTTGCAGCTACCAAGAAGGTAATGGCTAAGACCGGTATGAAGATCGAAGACTTCGATATCATCGAGGCAAATGAAGCATTTGCAGCTCAGTCTGTAGCAGTTGGTAAAGATTTAGGTATCGATACTGAGAGACAGTTAAACCCCAACGGTGGTGCAATCGCTCTTGGTCATCCTGTAGGAGCTTCCGGATGCCGTATCCTGGTAACCTTACTGCATGAGATGCAGGCTAGAGGTGCTAAGACCGGTCTGGCTACCCTGTGTATCGGCGGTGGTATGGGATGCTCTACTATCGTTAAGATTGAAGATTAAGATTGGAGAATACAATGGAATTTATTCAGTACGAAGTAAAGGGTCAGTATGCAATCATCACCATCAGCCGTGAGAAAGCATTAAATGCCCTGAACTCCCAGGTTTTGGATGAGTTAAATGCAACACTGGATGCTGTGGATTTAAACGAGGTACGCTGCCTGATTCTTACCGGAGCAGGACAGAAATCCTTCGTTGCAGGTGCTGACATCGCTGAGATGAGCACTCTGACCAAGGCAGAAGGTGAGGCTTTCGGTAAAAAAGGTAACGATGTATTCCGCAAACTGGAAACCTTCCCTATCCCTGTTATTGCAGCCGTAAACGGTTTTGCACTGGGCGGTGGATGTGAGATTTCCATGAGCTGTGACATCCGCATCTGCTCTGACAATGCAGTATTTGGCCAGCCTGAGGTTGGTCTGGGAATCACTCCCGGATTCGGCGGCACACAGAGACTGGCTCGTCTGGTTGGTGCCGGCATGGCGAAACAGATGATTTACACTGCACGCAACATTAAGGCAGATGAGGCTTACCGCATCGGTCTGGTAAATGCAGTTTATACCCAGGAAGAGTTACTTCCTGCAGCAGAGAAGATGGCAGCAGGCATCGCAAAGAATGCTCCTATCGCTGTCCGCAACTGCAAGAAAGCAATCAATGATGGGTTAGATGCTGTTATGGATGATGCTATCGTAATCGAGGAGAAACTGTTTGGTGACTGTTTCGAGACCGAAGACCAGAAGTACGGCATGGCATTTTTCCTGGACAAGAACAAAGAGAAAGTGAAAGAGCCTTTCCAGAATAAATAATTGAATGGAAGTGGAGGAAAATCAAGGAGGCAAAACCTCTGCGCCTGTAGGCAGACGCATTTTCCTCCCAAAAATTAAGGAGGATTCAACATGAAAGTTGGTATTATTGGTGCAGGAACCATGGGTCAGGGCATTGCAAAAGCATTTGCCCAGGTAGACGGCTACACAGTAGCACTCTGCGACATCAAACAGGAATGGGCAGAGGGCGGCAAAGACAAGATTGCAAAAGGTTATGCAAGACTTGTTGAAAAAGGAAAGATGACCCAGGAGAAGGTTGATGCGATCCTGGCAAGCATCACTCCTGGTCTGAAAGAAGATCTTTGCGCTGACTGCGATTTAATCGTAGAGGCTGCATTTGAGAACATGGATGTAAAGAAAACCACTTTTGCAGAGCTGGACAAGATTGCAAAACCTGAGTGTATCTTCGCATCCAACACTTCTTCTCTTTCCATCACTGAGATTGGAAACGGCTTAACACGTCCTATGATTGGTATGCACTTCTTCAATCCTGCTGACAGAATGAAATTAGTAGAAGTGATCGCTGGTGTGAACACACCTGTTGAGACTGTAGATGCCATCAAGAAGATTTCCGTTGAAATCGGTAAAGAGCCTGTACAGGTTAACGAGGCTGCAGGCTTCGTAGTAAACCGCATCCTGATCCCTATGATTAACGAAGCTGCTTTCATCAAAATGGAAGGTGTTTCCGATATCGCCGGTATCGATTCCGCTATGAAACTTGGTGCAAACCATCCCATGGGTCCCCTGGAGTTAGGTGATTTCGTAGGTCTGGATATCTGCCTTGCTATCATGGATGTTCTGTACAAAGAAACCGGTGACAGCAAATACCGTGCATGTCCTTTAATCCGTAAGATGGTTCGTGGTGGCAACCTCGGCGTAAAGAGCGGAAAGGGATTCTATGTATACAATGCTGACCGCACCAAAACACCGGTAGATGCACAGTAAGCAATAAATATGGAGGATAGAAAATCATGGATTTCAATCTGAGTAAAGAACATGAAATGGCACGTACTCTGTTCAAAGAGTTCGCCGAAAAAGAAGTGAAACCGTTAGCCCAGGAAGTGGACGAGACTGAAGTATTCCCTCGCGCTACCGTGGACAAAATGGCAAAATTCGGATTTATGGGTATTCCGGTTCCCAAGCAGTATGGCGGCCAGGGCTGTGACGCTCTGACATACGCTATGTGCGTTGAGGAGTTATCCAAAGTTTGTGGTACCACAGGCGTTATCGTTTCCGCACACACCTCTCTGTGCTGCGATCCGATTATGACCTTCGGTACGGAGGAGCAGAAACAGAAATATCTCGTTCCCCTTGCAAAAGGTGAGAAACTGGGTGCTTTCGGTCTGACCGAGCCCGGTGCAGGTACTGACGCCCAGGGTCAGCAGACCAAGGCTGTTTTAGACGGCGATGAGTGGGTGTTAAACGGCTCCAAATGCTTCATTACCAACGGTAAAGAGGCGGATGTATATGTAATCTTCGCTGTAACCGGCAAGATTGAGAAACGCGGCAGAATGTTAAAAGAGATCTCCGCATTTATCGTAGAGAAAGGCACTCCCGGATTTACCTTCGGTACCAAAGAAAACAAGATGGGTATCCGTGGTTCATCCACTTACGAGTTAGTATTTACCGACTGCCGTATCCCCAAGGAGAATCTGTTAGGACAGCAGGGTAAAGGCTTCAACATCGCAATGCACACCCTGGATGGCGGACGTATCGGTATCGCTGCACAGGCTCTGGGTATCGCAGAGGGTGCTTTAGAGACCACTATTAACTATGTAAAAGAGAGAAAACAGTTCGGCCGTTCCCTTGCACAGTTCCAGAACACCCAGTTCCAGTTAGCTGATATGGCTACCAAGGTTCAGGCTGCCCAGTTGCTGGTTTATAAGGCTGCAATGAAGAAGAGCGAATATGCAAAGAACCCGAAGATTTCCTACTCCGTAGAGGCTGCTATGGCAAAGCTGTGTGCTGCAGAAGTAGCTATGGAAGTTACCACTAAGGCTGTTCAGCTGCACGGTGGTTACGGCTACATCCGAGAGTATGATGTAGAGCGTATGATGCGTGATGCCAAGATTACAGAGATTTACGAAGGAACTTCCGAAGTTCAGCGTATGGTCATCTCTGCTAACTTATTCAAGTAGGAGGTAAATAGACGTGAAAGTTATCGTTTGTATTAAACAGGTTCCGGATACAAAGGGCGGCGTAAAGTTCAATCCGGACGGAACACTTGACAGAGGTGCAATGCTCGCCATCATGAACCCGGATGATAAAGCCGGATTAGAGGCAGCACTTCGTTTAAAAGATGAGTTCGGTGCTGAGGTTACCGTTCTGACCATGGGTCTGCCGAAGGCAGCCGATGTACTGCGCGAGGCTCTGGCTATGGGCGCAGACAAAGCAGTTCTTGTAACTGACCGTGTACTGGGTGGTGCAGATACCTGGGCTACCTCCACAACTATCGCAGGCGCTATCCGCAATCTGGATTATGATCTGATCATCACCGGCCGTCAGGCTATTGATGGTGATACCGCACAGGTTGGTCCTCAGATCGCTGAGCATCTGGGAATCCCCGTAATCTCCTACGCACAGGAGATCAAGGTAGAGGGAGACAAAGTTATCGTGAAACGTCAGTATGACGACAGATACCACATGGTAGAAGCTAAAATGCCCTGCCTGATCACCGCTCTGGCTGAGTTAAACGATCCTCGTTACATGACACCCGGCGGAATCTTTGATGCATGCGCAGCAGAGATTACAACCTGGGGTCGTGCAAATCTGGTAGATGTTGATGATTCTAACTTAGGACTGGCTGGTTCTCCCACCAAGATCGCAAAAGCTTCCGATAAGGTTCGTAAGGGTGCTGGTGAGAAAATTGTTCCGGAGTCTCCGGAAGATGCAGTCAGCTACATTGTTGGCAAGTTAGATGAAAAGCATGTAATCTAAAAAGGTGGTGACAAAGATGAATTTAGAAGAATATAAGGGCGTATATGTATTCGCACAGCAGGTAGACAATGAGATCAGCCCCATCGCATTCGAGCTGTTGGGTAAAGCAAAAGACCTGGCTGGCGATCTGAATCAGGAAGTCGTAGCAGTTCTGATCGGTTCCGGTATCAAAAACCTTGCAGATCAGCTTGCTGAGTACGGCGCAGATAAGGTTATCGTTGTAGATGACCCTGAGTTAAAAGAGTACCGCACAGAGCCTTATGCACATGCACTGGCATCTGTTATCGAGAAATACAAACCGGAAATCGTTCTGGTTGGCGCAACCGCTATCGGACGTGATTTAGGACCTACCGTTTCCGCTCGTGTAGCAACCGGATTAACTGCAGACTGTACCGTACTGGAAATTGGTGATTTCCCTCTGCAGCCTATGCCGGGCAGAGAGCAGAAACACAACCAGCTGCTCATGACCCGTCCTGCATTCGGTGGTAACACCATCGCAACCATTGCCTGCCCGGATCACCGTCCGCAGATGGCAACGGTTCGTCCCGGTGTTATGCAGAAAATTGACCCCATTAAGGGTGCAAAAGCTGTTGTTGAGGAGTTCAATCCTGGATTCACTCCCAATAACAGATATGTAACCATCAAAGAAATCGTGAAGGCTGTATCTGATGTGGAAGACATCATGGACGCTAAGATTCTTGTATCCGGTGGCCGTGGAGTTGGTTCTGCGGAGAACTTCAAACTTCTTGAGGATTTAGCTGAAGTATTAGGTGGTACCGTATCCTGTTCCCGTGCAGTGGTAGATGCAGGCTGGAAGCCCAAGGATTTACAGGTTGGACAGACCGGTAAGACCGTTCGTCCTCATGTATACTTTGCAATCGGTATCTCCGGTGCCATCCAGCACGTAGCTGGTATGGAAGAGTCCGACATCATCATCGCGATCAACAAAGATGAAGATGCTCCTATTTTCGATGTGGCTGACTACGGTGTAGTAGGCGACCTGAACAAGATCGTTCCTCAGTT
>CAKRNW010000041.1 GCA_934371505.1 uncultured Lachnospiraceae bacterium | reverse complement strand
AGGATTCTCTTTCTCAAACGCATCAACTGTTTCTTGAATCTGATCTTTACTTGGGAACCATGTCCAATAATTTAATGTGATCTGTTCACTATCTGAACCACTTTCTTTATTCTCTTCTGTAGATCCACATCCTGCAAGCATACCAACTGTCATTGCTGTAGCTAACGTCATAGCTAATACTTTTTTTGCTTTCATAAACATCCTCCTGAATCTTATGTTTTCGTGTTTCAAAAAGTGAACCGGTTCATTTTTTCTTTAAAAATAACAATTGCTAGCTCTTATAATACATACATCTAACACATGTGTCAATCCTTTTTGTCTACTTTGTCTCATTATACAATTCCATGTCTAATAATTAGTGCAATATGCACATATTTTATTTACTTTCTTTTCCATATACTTTTATTGCTAAACCTAAAAACTTCTCCCTCTCTAACTAAATTTTTATATTATCTTCTCTCAAAAAATAACGTTTCTATCTATGTAGCATGCTTTAAAAAATAATCAACTAAAATAGGGAAATGTGATTTTGTAGACAAAATTTAAAGAATTTCAAAGTACAGTGATTACTGCTTCTAACACCCTTTCTTGGGAAGAATTATCAAAAATCATCCCCAAATAACTGCGTTCCTTTTTGAGGAAGCAGCTATTTATAGTTAAAAGCAGTAATTTTCTAATAAAAATGAAAAAGTTGAGTCAAATGGTTGTATAAGCCTCCTAAAACGTTTCTACATATGTAGATAACAACAAACCACAGGGGGGTGTTTTATGGAATTTATAAGGCTTTCTTGATAGCAGCGAGAAGTTCGTCGTAAGTCTCAAAGGCGGGTAAATCCGGGTTATCGGCTTTAATCTGGTCGGTACTCTTAAAGAGAAAACCAGCCTTACTTGCCTTAATCATCCCCAGATCGTTGTAGCTGTCGCCGCTGGCGATGGTGTCGTAGCCGATGGACTGCAATGCCTTAACGGTGGTGAGTTTGGAATTCTCAATGCGCATCTTGAATCCGGTAATCTCGCCGTTCTCTGCCACTTCCAGGGAATTGCAGAAGATGGTGGGCCAGCCCAGCTTTTTCATCAGCGGGGTTGCAAACTGGGTAAAGGTATCACTGATAATGATAACCTGGGTGAGACTTCTCAGTTCATCCAGAAACTCCTTCGCACCGGGCATGGGATCGATGGATGCGATGGTGTCCTGGATTTCCTTTAATCCCAGTCCATGCTCCTTTAGAATTCCCAGACGCCACTTCATCAGTTTATCGTAATCAGGCTCGTCACGGGTGGTCCGTTTCAACTCCGGGATGCCGCTTGCCTGGGAAAAAGCAATCCAGATTTCCGGTACCAGAACTCCCTCTAAGTCCAGACATACAATGTTCATAAAGCACTTCCTCATCTTTCTGTTTTCTTTCTGTTTATCATATCCCATTACTGGGCATCATTCAACCGTGATGCGTATTTTACCCGGTAAATTCTGTGGAGGGACTGGTCAATCTGATCCTCAGTGAGTGCTCCGGTGTTCACTGCCTCCAGCACGCCTGCATAGGCATCCTCAAAATTCTCCGGCATGTAAATCATGTCCACACCGGCACGGATGGCTTTTACTGCTGCCTCTCCTGCCGTGTAATACTCGGTGATGGCAGCGTCAGTGAAATCATCGGTGACGACGATTCCCTTAAAGCCTAACTCCCCGCGGAGCAAATCCGTCACCACGGTGGAGCTTAACACGCAGGGGGTGTTGTCCCCGGTCACATTGGGGGCTGATACGTTGCTGATCATACAGAAATCTGCTCCCGCATCAATTCCCGCCTGGAAAATGGGAAATTCCTCGGCTCTCAACTGGTCAGTGTCACTCTGGATGGATGCCAAACCCTGCTCGGTATCAGTCTCACTGACAATGCCGGGAAAGGTCTTCAGACAGGCACTGACTTCACTTCCCTCCAGACCTTCCACCAGGGCTGCCACATAGGAAGCCGCCTGGGTGCTGTCCGTTCCGAAGGAATGGGATTTTCCATCTAAATTAGCGGAAGGTGCCAGGTTTACATTGATTCCCAGTTCCGAGAGATAACTTCCCATTTCACTTCCTGCGGAGCGTGCCACGGAGCTGTCTCCTGTTTCTGCCATCTCTGCAAAGGTTTTCACATCCGCTACGGAGATGGCACTCTTTGCCACGGTTCCTTCTCCGCCTTCCTCGGTCACTGCCAGGAAAATCGGGTAACGGCTCATGGATGCGGTGGTGGTCAGCATGGTGCTGAACTGGTCTGCAGATTTAATGTTTGCCCCGTGGTACACCAGTCCGCCCACAGCATGGTCATTCAGTGCAGTCTGGGTTGCCTCTCCTGCTTTTATCGCCGTTCCCACGCCGGTAAGCTGTTCCGGTGTGATAATGAAAAGCCCTGCCACCTTATCCTCTAAAGACATGGCATCAATGCAGGTATCCACCACATCATCCAATGCATCCCGCTCTTCCCGGGGTTCTTCTTCGATGGGAGTCGGCTCGGAAATCACAATTTCCTCGGTTTCCTTCTGCTGTTGCTGCTCCTCCTGTTCTGCCTGTTGCGCCGCCTTCTGTCTGCTCCGCACCACGCCTGACACTTTCACTACTGCAAATACGATTCCTACAACCACCAGCGCAATCACCGCCACCGTGGTGACATACACCAGTATCTGATTTCGGACTCTCCTTCTGCGGCGTTCCTCGCGTCTGGAAAACTCCTGTCCGTTATCTTTCATCTTTTTACTCCTCGCGCTTCCTTATTCGTTTCTGATTGCCGCCAGAGGACTTAACTTCATGGCACGCAGGGACGGGAAAAATCCTGCCAGCATACCAACCACAATGGCAAAGCCCAGGGACGCCAGTGCCAGCCACGGCGGAATATAGGAAATAGCTGCTCCTTCCATTCCAGCCATGACTTCTCCTAATTTTAACACATTATTGAGTAAAACGGAAATCCCATAGCTGAGTGCCAGTCCTACAGCTCCTCCAATCAGTCCGATGAAGGCCGCCTCAAGCAAAAATAACATCCGTATATCCCCCAGATTGCAGCCAAGCACCTTCATAATACCAATCTCCTTGGTACGCTCATAAATGGACATCATCATGGTGTTGGCGATACCGATTGCCGCAACTAACAGGGAAACGGCACCGATTCCGCCGAGAACCGCCTGAATCAGACCCATCTGCTGTTGCTGCTGTTGAATCCAGTCCGCATTGCTGTATGCCTCATAGCCCATGTCGTTAATCATTTTCTGGATTTCTGTCACATTGTCGATTTTATCCACATAGACATAAAGCTGATTATAAAACAATTCTTTGTAGGGCTTCTTGTTCTTGTTGGTGGGCTGTCCCGGAATGGCTTTATTTTTGAAAATCTGTTTCAATTTTGCTTTCAGGGCATCCATGTTACAGTAAACATTGTAACAGCCAGCTTTATATTCATCACGACCTCCTGCCATGATACCTGCCGTGGGAATCAAAAATTTCTTCGGCGGCTTCACTGACTGCCCCTGGGAAGGGGACTGCCACTGGTAATAGGCGTCGGGATCAAAAATATAAAAAATGGTGTCCTTCATTAAATCGATGGGAGGTTCTTCATCACTTCCCCAGAACCCTTCTCCTGTCTTGGAATTGGTAAAGTCCATCACTACCTGGTTACCATAGAAGAACTCCAGTTCTTCCGAATTGGTGGGCAAGTGTCCTTCCCCGATGGTAATGCCCTGCTTTTCCAATCCTTCCGGGGTCATACCGTACACGGTCATCCAGGAATTTTCATACTGACCATCCTTGGCAATCAGCCGGCTGGATAAAACCGGCGCAACCAATTCCACATGTTCAATTTGTGACAGGCTTTCCACCAGGGCATCATTCAAGCGTTTCGCTTCCTCCGAAGAACTGCCGGAAGATGAACCGAAACTGGAATTGCTGCCACTTCCCTCTGACACCGTGATGGTGGTCAGACCACCGTAGGACTCAATCTGATCCATGGTGGCTTTATTCAATCCCAGACCTAAGGAAACCATGACCACGATGGACGCCACACCGATGACGACGCCCAGCACGGTCAGAATGGTTCGCACCTTACGTTTCCAGAGACTGGAGCTGCTCATTCGCAGTAAATCTGAAAAACGCATGTTCTTTACTCCTCATCAATGAAGCTTAAATCTTCTTCCTGCTGTTTTTTTGCTTTCTTCTTTTTGCGGATTTTCAGCACTGCCGTCAGTACTATGATAACCGCTGCAATTACGCCCACGGGAATACCGATCTTTGCTGCGATGGGAAGTCCGGTATCCGTGTCATCCATCTGGGAATCATCCCACATCCCGTCATCCATGGAACTGTCATCAAAGCTTTCCTCATAAATGGAAAGAGCAATTTCTTTTTCGGTTTCGGTTACATTTCCTGCCTCATCCTCATAGGATATAACAGCCGTTATTGTACCTTCATTGGGAGCTGTTGCCGTTACCATGGTATCCACGTTGCCGGTCTGACCGGATTCCAGATTTCCGATGAAAGCTTCGCCACCCTCCACATAATCATTTTTGAATTTAACCTGCAGGTTAAAAAGAGTGGTTTTACCAGTATTGTAAATGCTGAACATCACGTTGGACTGGGAGCCTACAGGGGTGCTGGAGGGCGCAACCTCCGCTGTGGAGGTGTCAAATTTGCTTTCCTGTTTAATAGGAATAGACACGCTGGCAGTGTCTGTCACATTGGCAGTCTTGTCATAGTCATATTTCATGTTGACCTGAAGTACATAGGGTTTCTGCGCCAGGTCTGCTTTTGCTGTCATTTCAATGGCAATATCTTTTTCCTGTCCTGCTGCAATGGAATCCATGTAAACGGAGCTGGAACCGGAGGTAGGCAGGAATGCCGAATAGGTGTTGGTTTTATCGCTTCCTTCTACAGCCGCCTGCATGTCAAAGAGCACATTCTTCACAGGCATACTGGTGGAGGTGTTCTTTACATGAATGTATACCGTAAAGGTATCTCCGGCGTAGACATCCGCAGGGTTAGTCTCAAAGCCCGTTACGATAATACGGGGCTGTGCCACGAATTTATCCTTCTCGTCCTCCTCCGGCTTGTTCTGCCCCTTGGTTCCGTACTCCGGTTTGCCGATGACATTCACATAAGTGGTGATGGAGCCTTTGACGGTGGCATTATTTCTGGTGTAAAGGACATCAAATTTTACCGGATAGTAGCCGGTCTTCACATCCTGGCGCACGGTAAAGGTGTAGACCAGATCCTGGCGCAGGGACAGAATATCCTTATCGGGGTTGTAAGGCGGAATCGCCTTAATCAGCTGGGTATAGCCGCTGTTCTGGATTTCAAAGGGGAAATCATCGGTGGCTACGCTTTCCATATTGGGGTTGATGACCACATCCGTCAGCTGGGCGTCACTATAGTTGATTACCGGCAGAGGAATTGTGACCGTTTCTCCATATTTAACGGTAGGGATGGTAAAATTGTCTGCCAGGAATAGGTAACTAGCTGTGTCACCAGCTGCCACTGTGCTATTTAATACTGCATCCATCTGCTCTTTTACTCTGGTAAGATAGTCACTATAATCTATTCCTGGATTTGACTTCAAATAACTCACTGCACCACTTAAAATGGAATCTAGTTTCTGACTCGTATACTGGTCGGGTTTATTTTTAGTTTTTAGATTGTTACAATATGCAGAAAGTTCATTTGCTGCGTCTGTTCCATTGGCACTCACTGACAATGCAAAAACAGGTACTGTCGGCTGTGCTGCCATTGCTCCTAAAGTACACCCCACACTCAAAGCTGCCATGAGGAGGATTTTGCCAAATCTTTTTCCTAAGTTAGTTTGTCTTCTCTTCACTTTGTTCTCTCTCCCTTTCATTTCTCACTGCATTGGTCAGTTCCTCGGCCTTCAACTCTTCCACCGTCTCAGCCTGGGACGCCCTTCCCTCTTCAATCTGCGTGATTTTGCCGTCTTTAATGTGTATGATTTTGTCGGCAAAACTTGCAAGGTAATTATCATGTGTTACCATAACCAGCGTCTGGTTTTTCTCCCGAACCACCTTCCGCATCAGTTCCATCACCTCTGCAGAGGTTTTGGAATCCAGATTTCCGGTAGGCTCATCGGCAAAAATAATCTCCGGTTCCACCACCAGAGCTCTCGCCACGCCCACACGCTGCTGCTGTCCACCTGACATCTGTGTCGGTTTGTGGTTCCGGTATTTCCAAAGTCCTACCAGCTGCGCCACTTTTTCCGCCCGTTTGGTTCTGGTCCTGCGATCCACTCCCTGGAAAGTCAGCGGCAGTGCAATGTTCTCAATGGCATTCATGGTGGACATCAGGTTAAAGGACTGAAAGATAAATCCCACATGCTCCCGCCTGAATTTTACCAGCTGGCTCTCATTTTTCTTTTCAATATGTTCTCCTGCAATGACGATCTCACCCTTTGTCGGTTTCTCCAAGCCGGCCAGCATATTGAGCAGCGTGGATTTACCGGATCCGGATGCCCCGACAATGGAGCAGAATTCGCCTTTGTAAATACAAAAATCCACCCCATTGAGCGCCCGGACTTTATTGTCTCCAATGCGGTAGATTTTGTATAAATCCTTCACCTGAATTACAGGCTTTCTGTTTTGTGTTTGTGCCATAACAGACTCCCTCTACGCCTTGTACGAGTGTTTCCAATCTGCCAATCGTGCAAGCACGTTGGCTCTCTTGTACTCATTATATTACAAGGTTTCAAAGGATAATACCAGTGGTAATTTCTTAAGATTTTGTATCGATTCAGAGCCATGCAGAATAGACATTATAACTGGCTGATTACGAAGATATTATAAATGGCACTGATTGCAGTCTCAAAGTCCTGATTCCGCACTCCAATGATGATATTTAACTCAGAAGAACCCTGGTCAATCATCTTCACGTTGACATTGGCATGCGCCAATGCGGAGAAAATGCGGCCTGCTGTACCACGGGTTGCTCTCATGCCACGACCCACTACAGCAATCAACGCCAGATCTGACTCGATGTCAATACGATCCGGTTTCGCCATACGATGGATGGCAGAGACAACTGCCTGCTCTTTATGCATAAACTCATCCTGATGGACAAAAACGGTCATGGTATCAATACCGGAGGGCATATGTTCAAAGGAAATGCCGTTATCCTCAAAAGCCTGTAAACATTTACGCCCGAACCCGATCTCAGAGTTCATCATATCCTTATCAATATTGACTGCACAGAAGCCCTTCTTTCCGGCAATACCGGTGATGGTATACTTGGATTTCTGACAGGTACTTCCCACAATCCAGGTTCCCTTGTCGTTGGGTGCATTGGTGTTACGGATATTAATGGGAATTCCTTCCTTGCGGACAGGGAAAATTGCGTCCTCATGTAATACGGAAGCTCCCATATATGCCAGCTCGCGAAGTTCCTGATAGGTGATGGTATCAATGGCTTCCGGGTTGGGAATAATGCGGGGATCTGCAATCAGGAAACCGGACACATCTGTCCAGTTCTCATAAACATCTGCCTGTACCGCTTTTGCCACGATGGAGCCGGTGACATCAGAACCGCCTCTGGAAAAAGTTTTTATACGGGAAGCCGGCACTGTTTCCTCTGCACCTCGTCCATAAGAACCGTAAAAACCGGGCACCACTGCACAGTCCAGCTTGGACAGGCGGGCGCTGAGTACGGTCTGGGTTCTCTCCGCATCAAACTCTCCATCCTCATTAAAGAAAATGACTTCTGCAGCATCCACGAAAGGAAATCCCAGATATTCTGACATTACCTTTCCATTTAAAAACTCACCCCGGGAGGCGGCATACTCTTTACCTGCCTTTGCCTTGAAATTCTTCTCAATGATTTTAAAGTCATTTGTTAAATCTAAAGTTAATTTCAACCCCGTGATAATCTCATCATACCGGGCTTTGATAGCATCCAGTTCTTTTTTGAAATCTTTCTCTGTTTCTGCCAGGTCATAACAGCCATAGAGCATATCCGTCACTTTGGTGTCTCCGGAAAACCGTTTGCCCGGTGCGGAAGGTACCACATAACGCCGGTCTTTATCTGCACGGATAATAGCTCCCACCTTTTCAAACTGCTCTGCACTTGCCAGAGAGCTTCCTCCAAATTTTACAACCTTTTTCATTTCCGTATTCCTCGTTTTTCTCGAACAGTAATCCTGTTCCTTTTCTTATTTCTTATGTATTACGCTAACAGTCTGATCCGGCTGATTACCTGGATTTCTTCTGCTTTTTTTGCAAAGTCATCTTCTGTCATAGGCTCTGTCACAAATCCATACTCACCGGCAATTCCTGCATCCACCAGTGTCACCTGACCGAATACTTTTTCGATCTGTGTCTGTTCTGTCCGGGTCCGTACAAAGAAACGGCGCACCATCTGTCCACAGGATGCCACCTGCGCATTGGTTTCCTCCCAACGGATTGACACATGTCTGTCTGCATTGCATGCACACTCCACAAGGTCTGCTACCACTGCGCTTGCGGTGGGAAGCTTTCCGGCTCCTCTTCCATAATACATGGAGTCACCCAGCATATTGCTGTGAACAAACACGGCATTAAATACATCATTGACACAGTAGAACGGATGCTCTCTGGAAATCAGGAAAGGAGATACCATGGCATAAAATCCGTCCTCCTGCTGTTTGGCCAGGGCGATCAGTTTCACCGCCATGTTCATTTTCTTTGCATATTTAAAATCATCTGCACTGATTTTTGTGATACCCTCGGTATAGATATCCTCGTATTTCACATAGCTGCCCTTCATAAGAGAAGAGAGAATGGCAATCTTACGGCATACGTCATAACCTTCCACATCCGCTTCCGGATTGCGCTCTGCATATCCTTTCTCCTGGGCTTCCTTTAATACCTGTGCGAAATCGGCACCCTCCTTGTCCATCTTGGTCAGAATGTAGTTGGTGGTTCCATTCAGGATTCCCATAATAGAGTCGATCTTTTCAGAAGAAAGAGCCTCCGTCATGGTGCGAATGACAGGGATGCCGCCACCACAGCTTGCCTCAAATAAATAACTGCAGTTATTTTCTTTTGCAATGCGGATCAGTTCCGGTCCGTGGGCTGCCACCAGTTCCTTGTTGGAGGTGCAGACACTCTTTCCTTTTAATAAAGCATTTTTGGTGAAGGTATAGGCAGGTTCCACACCTCCCATGGTCTCACACACAATGCTGATTTCTTCATCCTCTAAAATAACATTTACATCATGCACCACCTGCGCCTCATGCTTGTCGCCCGGAAAATCCCGCAGGTCCAAAATATATTTTACTTCAATGCCCTCGCCCACGCGAGCCTCAATCTGCGACCCGTTCCGGTCAATGACCTCCACAACTCCGCTTCCTACGGTGCCGTAGCCTAAAACTGCTGCCTTCCTCATAGTGCTCTCCTTTTTCTCACGTTTTTATTCTTTCGCCAGAATTTTGACATGATGCACGCCCTTCTGACGCTCCATTTCCTCAATCATTTGTGCCACATCCCTGGTTGTGGGAAGCACCTGTACGCTGATACTCAACGATGCAATGGCGTTGATGGGAATACTCTGATGAATCGTCAGAATATTTGCCCCAAAATCTGCAATGATTTTCAGTACATCCGACAAAAGACCGGGCTCATCGTCCATCTGGAACGTAAGTGTGATTGTGGTTCCCTGGGAATTATCGTGAAACTGAAAGATATCGTCCTTGTACTTGTAAAAAGAGCTCCGGCTGATTCCTACCTGGTTGATGGCCTCCTGCACGGTCAGTACCTTTTCCGACTCTAACAGGTTCTTCGCCTCCACCACCTTCAACAATACTTCCGGGATTGCCTTTTGTGTGACCACATAATATTTGGCAGTCTCACCCATGCTTGTTTTCCTCCCGCGTACACTTGTGTGCCAACGAGAGATATTGTATCACACCCTGCTTTTAAAAAGCAATGTCTTTTCACCGTTTTGGCAGAATGGATGAAAGATGATGACCGACTCCGTTTTTTCTATCTAAATTGTACAAAACATCATACTTTTACCTTGATAAATCCGATGCTTCCATTACAATGCCATGGGCAATTCCCGGCACTGCCTTTCCTTCATTGAAGCTGGTTTTGGAAAGGAGTGCTCCTGTCGGAACAAACAATACCCGTTTCCAGTCACCTTTCTCGATTTTCCGCAGAATATAAGCTGCAAGAACGGCAGCCGAACAGCCGCAGCCGGAGCCACCCGCATCCGTTCCCTGTTTCTCCGAATCAAAAATTTCAATGCCGCAGTCCATGTGTACCTGGCTGATATCTATCTGTTTTTGTTTCAAAAGATCAAGGAGCGCTTCCTTTCCCACCGTGCCCAGATCTCCGGTAATGATTTTGTCATAGTCTGCCGGTGTCCTCCGGAAGTCCTCCAGATTCCGGGCAATCAAGTCCGCTGCCGCAGGAGCCATGGCACATCCCATATTGAAAGAGTCCTTGATTCCATAGTCCATGATCTTTCCGGTGGTCACCCCTGTAATCCTCGCCAGATTCCGCCGGTTGGACTCCTTACTTAGGACGAAGGCTCCGCTTCCCGTCACCGTCCAGGTAGCTGCCATGGGGCGCTGGTTTCCATAACCCAGCGGAAAGCGAAATTCCTTTTCCGCACTGGCAAAATGACTGGAGGTGACACAGGCCACATGATCCGCAAACCCACCTGCCACCAGCAGCGTTCCCAGGCTTAAGGATTCTCCGCAGGTAGAACAGGCTCCATACAGACCAAACAATGGAATCTTGAAATCCAGTAATCCATAGGAAGAGGCAATGGACTGTCCCAGCAAATCCCCCGCCAGCAAATAGCGAATCTGCTCTGGTTTCAGATCTGCTTTACCGATAGCCGTGGTGACTGCCTCCTTTTGTAAGCTGCTCTCTGCCTCCTCCCAGGTCTTGGTGCCAAAAAGATCATCCAATCCCACAAAGTCGAAAAAATCCCCTAAAGGTCCTTCCCCCTCCTTTTTGCCTACCACTGAAGCACTTGCCCGGATGTAGACCGGAGCCTCAATCTCCACGCTCTGCTTTCCTGCCTGTCGTCCCGCCTGATCCATAAAAAAATCCTACCTTTCTGTCCCGTTTTCTTCCGGTAACTATTAAAAGATAGGATTTTCATTTTTTCTGATTTTATTCTCCCAGCCAATGCAACAGCTGTCTTATATGTTTTTGTTCTTTTTCCTTTAGCTTGCAGGTGTACTCTGGTATTTCTTCATCAGATCATCCAGTTCGGAATCATCATGCGTAAGCGGCGTCACATCCAAAGTATGGAACAATCCCTTTGCCTCCAGAAAACGATAGGCAATCATATAAGAGACATCATCAAATCCGGTGTAATATTTGCTGTTGATCTCATTAATACGTTCCGGCACGCTGAGATAGCTTAAGGTATCGGAATATTTCATGATCTCCTCAAAGGCGGCTGTGACAATTTTCTCCTGCTGTTCCATATCGGAAGTCACATCCTGTACATGAAAGGCATACAGATAAGCCCGGAGCCATCTGGTATTTCCCTGAAACCACTCATAAATGGACTCATATTTGCCCGCCATGGCTTCCACTTCCCGTTTCCAGGTCTCCGACATATAGGTGGAATCCACAATACCGTTGATCTGTTCTTCCGTCAGATATAATCTGTATTTCTTATTGAAATCCTGCACGATTTTACGGCGCTTTGCCACCCGCTTGGGCAGGATTGCACTCACGACCTTGGCCGCCTTGGCATCGGATTTGGAGTAACGGCTTTGTTTCTTTTCCCCGTTTCCATAATATACAGAACCACCACTGTACTCTTTTGTTCGTTCTTCCGCCTCCTGCTTCTTTTTATATTTGTTCCAAGCATAGATGATCAGCGCAATCACCGCCACAATTCCCATGGGAGAATCCAACAGACTTCCGAAAATGGCAAACAGAATGTAAATCGTCAGGAAGATCTTAAACCCTTCCGATCGGCGCTCATCCTTTTTGGAACCCTTTAAGATCGGCAGTATAAAAAATAAGAAGATAAATAACCCAAACATTGTCTTTTTCCTTTAATTGATTGCTTATTTCGTTCCTTAAAAGCTCCGGAGCTTATCCAGGGAATCATCATTGGTCTTGTCGATCTTGCGGATCACCAGATAATAGCTGTAGGTGGGATTGACCTCCACGCACACGCGGTCTCCCACCTTGTGTCCCAGCAAAGCCTTACCGATGGGGGACTCATTGCTCACCAGCCCCTCCAGGGAATTTCCCCGCACCGTGGTCACGATCCGGTAGGTTTCCACACTTCCGTCCTCCTCAAACAGCACTTCCACGGAATTGTTCATTCCCACTTCATCCTCTTTGGAATCGTCGGAAATCACCGTAGCAGTCTTGATCATCCGCTCCAGATACCGGATGCGGCTCTCGTTCTGGTTCTTAAATTTCTTGGCCGCGTAGTACTCGAAATTCTCACTTAAATCCCCCTGTGCCCTGGCCTCTTTTACATCCTCCAGCGCATTTTTCCGCACAACAAGCTTGCGATACTCGATTTCCTCTTCCATTTTCTTAATATCACTGGCTGTCAGTTCGTTATGCATGATATCCCTCTTTCCCGCGATGTTTGCGCGTTCCACTCATATTTCTTTATTCTACAAAGTCCTGACGGTAAGGTCAAGTTAATGTTGGATTAAAAACCACTGCGGTTTCGGCGTCTCATAGGCTTTTACCCCGCCCACGGCCAGAGCATACTGCCGTTCCGGATTCGTTGGCTGTAAAACCGGGGGCAGGGCACAGAGAAAAAGTTCTTTCTCCACTGCTCTCGCCTTTCCACCCTCTTTTGCCGCTTCCGTCACATCGAAGTCCATAAGAGGGGTACGCATCCCCAGTCCCGTGGTCTTGATATAGGCTTCCTTCAAAGTCCAGATACGAAAGAAGCTCTCCGCTTTTTCCCCATCCCCTGCAGCTTGAATCCATGCCTGCTCCTGCCGGGTGAAAAAGCGCCTTGCCACCCCCTCCGGCGGCATCTGCTGTTCCTGAATATCGATTCCCACTTCAAAATCCGCCAGCACTGCTGCCGCCAGTTCTCCGGAATGGGATAGGTTTACATAAAGCGTGCATCCCCGGAAATCTGTCACTCCCCGGAGGATGGGTTTGCCCTGCCCTCCTTTTTCCCAGGAGAAGGATGAGTAGGGAGCCGCCCACTGTTCCTGCACTGCCTGCTCTAACATTGCCTGTAGCAAAAGACCACCTCCCAGGCTCTGGCGTCTGCCCTTCTCTGTGCGATGACGCTCCACCACTGCCTGGCGATCTGCTGAAATCTGTTTCATTTTTTTCTGAAAAGTCACGGGATCACTCAAAGGGATGCAATCCAGGATTCCGATCTGTATCATTCCCGCCTCCTGCCTGCGCTTGACGCACCGGTTCGCCGTGGGCTATAATAAGCCCGAATTTATCATATATCAATGGAGAAATAACATGTCTGAATGTAAATGGGTTTCCTTTTATGGCAATGCCATGTCCATCGCCGAGCATAAGGCGGAGGGCTATAGCAAAAATATCACACTGCGGTATCCGGTCTACTGCCCCTTTGAGGGACAGGCACTCCGCCTGACACTGGACAACTACTGCGGTACCGAGCCGATCTGCATCACACAGATCTCGGCAGCTTTGCAGGATGACACTACGCCGCCTGCCACCGATGAAACCGGCAAGCCCCTGGCTCTGGCCGGCACACAGGTGGTGGAATCCACTCTTACGCCGGTCACCTTTGGCGGTCAGACCGAAGTCCTCATTCCCGCCGGTGAGCGGGCTGTCAGCGATCCAATCTCCCTGCCTGTTCCTGCCGGAGACACGGTTGTCATCAGCTTTTATCTGGGAGATTTTACCCAGATGCGCTCCGCAGTCATTGCCACCGGTCCCCTGTCCAAGGGAACCTATGCGGTGGGAAACCATTGTATGTCCAGTATACTCCCTTTGGACGATGCACGAAATACCAACTGGTTTTATTTTTTCAGTGATTTGGAAATCCTCACAGATGCAGCCCATCGCTGCCTGATCTGTTACGGCGATTCCATCACTGCCCAGTCCTGGCCCGATGATCTGAACCTTTTATTAAAAGAAAAAGAAATTTCCGATACGGCGGTTGTCCGCAAAGCTACCAGTGGTTCCCGTATCTTACGGGAATACCATTGCATCACCTACGAATCCTATGGTTTGAAAGCCACCAACCGCTTTCCCCACGAAATCCCGGTTGACGGGGCGGACACCATCCTGATCCAGCAGGGTATCAACGACATCATCCACCCCGTGGGTGTGGAGGTCAATCCCTTCCGTCCCATGTCGGACCTGCCCACACCCAAGGAAATGATTGAGGGACTACGGTATTATATCCGGGAATCCAGAAAGCTGGGGTTGAACGTTTACATGGGAACCCTGCTACCCATCCGTGGCTGGCGTACCTTTGCACCCTTCCGGGAAAAACTGCGCAGTGCCATCAACGACTGGATCCGCACCACTGATGAGATTGACGGCTGTGTGGATTTCGCCCATGCCCTGGAAAATCCTGAGGACCCGGTGGCTTTTCTCCCTGCCTATGACAGCGGCGACCATCTGCATCCCTCCGAGGAGGGCTACCGCATCATGGCACAAACCGCTTTCCATGCCATCTGGGGTAACCAGTAAGCGCCGGCTGCTGCCGCACTCTTTCATTTTTTCCTTGACAGATAAGGTTTTGATGAGTATTATTATCAATAACTTACTTATGAGAGAGTAGAGGCGCACAAGCGTGGATCTTCCAACAAACCCGGTCGAAAACCTGGATGATCCTGAAACATCGAGACTCATAGGGAATTCCTACATAGGTGTTCCCCTGGAGTCTCTTTTTATGTCTGCCGACAAAAGAGAGACTTCACAGGACACCTAATTCCACCGCCGCAAGAAGCGGCAGAAAGAGGTTTTATCATGTCAATGTTTCTCGCAATACTTATCTTTGTGGTCGGTCTGGCACTGATCGTCAAGGGTGGTGACGCATTCGTTGATGCCGCCACCTGGATTGCAAAAGTCAGCGGTATCCCCACTTTCATCGTCGGTGCTACCATTGTCAGCCTGGCAACCACCCTTCCCGAAATGCTGGTCAGTGCTATGGCTGCTGCCAAAGGCAGTGTGGATATGGCTTGTGGTAACGCCATCGGCAGTGTCACTGCCAACACCGGTATGATTCTTGCCATCGCCGTACTGGCAATGCCCACGGTCATCAAGCGCTCCGATTATCTGGCAAAAGGACTGATTCTCCTCGCCTGTGTCTCCACTCTTTTACTCTTTGGTTACACCGGACAGCTGAAATGGATGGGAAGTGTGGTGCTAATCGTCCTGTTTGTAATCTTTATCGTAGACAATGTGCTAAGTGCAAAAAACAGTATGGAAAATGCTCCTGCGGAAGAAAAACCGGAGCATGACAAAAAGACCGTCATCACCAATGTGGTGAAATTTATTCTGGGTGCTGCAGCCACTGTCCTGGGTGCCCGGCTGATGGTGGATTCCGCAACGGATATCGCAAACTTCCTCCATGTACCGGAGACAGTAATTGCCGTCACCATCGTAGCAATTGGAACCTCCCTGCCGGAGCTGGTCACCACCATCACCGCCATTGCCAAAAAAGAGGCAAGTCTCTCCGCCGGTAATGTTATCGGTGCAAACATCATTGATACCTCTTTGATCCTGCCGATCTGCAGTCTGATCAGTGGAAAAGAGCTGCCCCTTTCCACCCAGTGCATCACTCTGGACATTCCGTTCTGCCTGGCAATCGCTGTCATTATGGTAGTGCCTATGCTGATGAAGAAAAAATTCATGCGCTGGCAGGGTGTGGCTGCCCTCTGCACCTACGCTGCGTATATGATTATGGTTACCGTTCTCTAAGAATTGCTAAAAATCAAGCGGAGTATCCTTTATAAGGGCACTCCGCTTTTTATGCTCCGCATACCGCGCACGCAAAGAGTCAGCAGGCGACTCTTTGTTCTAATGATTGTCTATCTGTTCCATGCGCTGACACACCGTTTCATAGAAGGTTTCTTTCTGGAAATCCTGTTGGTAGAAACAGACTAACAGCTGCATCGCCAGTCTCTGTCTTGTTCTGTCATCTCCATCCTCCATCCGCTGTCGCATCCTTCCCAGGAAAAAGTGCCACTCTGTCAAGAATTTCTCATGCTGGTTCAGATCCGGCACATCCAGCCACTTCTCAATTTTTACCTTGCTGCGATTTTGCTTACTGCAGGCATCCTCCAGAAGAAAATACTGTAAATGCCCGACGCTGTAGTCCCGCCCTAAGGGAAATAAACGGCACAGCCCTGGACGAAATCCATGGACGGTGCATCTGCCCTTTTCATCCAGAAATGTACAGCTTTCATCCCTGCCGCTCATCGCCAGGGATGGCAGGATTAATCCGTCCTCCACATGCAGCTGGATTTTATCCTGCATCAATTCTTCAAAGCTGCTGCCCAGTCCCCGCTTTAATTCCATCATATCGTAAGGGTCTAACAGCACCGAGGTTCCCATTCCTTTGCAGCAATCGGAACACCCGGCACAGTCCTGGCACCCTGCCTTCGCCATGTCACGGCTCGTCATAAATTTGTAGATCATTCGTTCACTACTCCTCTCCATGCCAGTAGGCGAGTCTGTCTGCATCCTGGTCAAAGGTTCCATTGTAAACACTTCCTGCAGATAAGCCAAGGTTAAATTCCAACTTTTATTTCTGCGGAACTAAAAAGGCCAATAAGCCCTTGCAGCCCTCTTCCACATCCCGGTAGGTCACCTCAAAGTTCCTGGTGTACCAGGGATCTGCCACATCCCGGTCAGAACCGGCAAAGCTCATGAGCTTGTACATTTTTCCATCCGGATCACCGCCCAGCATATGCTTCATATTCCGCATATTGGCACTATCCATACCAATGAGATAATCATACTTCTCATAGTCTGCTCTGGTCAACTGTACCGCGCGTTTCCCGTCACAGGAAATTCCATGCTGCGCCAAAATCTCCCGTGCCGGCGGATACACAGGATTGCCGATGCCGTTCCAGATTTCCTCGGTGCTGGTGGCCGCCGAGGCAATGTAGAACTGCCGGGATATGTTCTGCTTTTCTACCATATCTTTAAAAATAAACTCCGCCATGGGGGAACGGCAGATGTTGCCGTGGCA
>CAKRNW010000040.1 GCA_934371505.1 uncultured Lachnospiraceae bacterium | reverse complement strand
AATTGAGAGGTAACAAATTTGCCAGAGAAATTTTTAATGAAGATATGGAATCGATTGAGAAATAATATGGAAATAAAGTGGGCAGTGGGTTCCACCTTTATAGTTGGGTTAATTGCTCACATGTATAAGTTTACCAATCATATTCCTAACTGGGATTCCCTGATGGACTATTATTATCCTACCCATAATATGATTTTCCAGGGACGACAATTTCAGTTTCTTCCTGCAGCATTTCGTGCTTTTAAGGATATCCCCTGGATTATCGGATTGCTTTCACTGCTGTATTTAAGTATGATCGTGCTGTTGATGGTGAAACTGTTTGAGATCCATGGATGCCTTCCGATTGCGATGATTTCCGCACTTGTAGTGGTCAGTCCTCCGGTGACCAGTACGTTAGGATATATGTTTACCGCAGATTGCTATTTCTTTGCGGGATTATTGGCAGTTCTGGCTGTCTATGTTTCAAAGAAATTCCGGTATGGATGGCTGCCGGGGGCAGTTCTGCTTGGAATGGGTATTGGAATTTATCAGGCGTACTTGTCACTTGCCATGGTATTGATTCTTTTTTTGCTGGTTCGGGATATCATTCTGGCAGGGGAAGAAAAATTTGGCAGAGCTCTTTATCAGCAGTATCTGAAATATCTGGGAATGGGTGTTTTGTCCTTACTGTTTTATAAAGTTTCCTTGGAAATTATGTGTCGCGTGGAGAGAATCGAACTGGTTAACCATCATGGATTAGGCAGCATTCACTTTCCAAGTCTCAGTGAATTCCTTCAAGCGATAAAGCAGTCGATCATCGATACCATTTATTACTATGTTGGTTCCCTTTCAAAACTGAATTTGTATGGGATTTCATCACTGGTCAGTTTGTTAATATTGGGGATATTCCTCGTGATGCTGGTATACAAAAAGAAAGTTTATAAACACGGTAGTCATTTGCTTCTTGCTGCTGTTAGTCTACTTCTGATTCCCTGTGCGTGCCATTGTTTCTATTTCGTCACGAATGAGGTAGAATACTACGCATTAATGCAATTTCCATTGGTTCTTTCTTTTGTGTTCCTTTTCTGGGAATATGAGCAGGTGGATACAAAGCATGCGATTGGGCAATGGGGAGTCGTATTATCCACCGTTATCCTGGTATATGTCCTTATCGTGTCAGCGAATGTGGCATATCGGGTGCAGACATTAAGCTATGAAAAAACCTATGCCATGATGGATAGAGTGGTTGCCCGGATGGAGGAACTTCCCTATTATCAGGACGCTGAAAAGCTTGCAGTCATAGGAAACTTGCCGGGAACAGATATTTATGCTTATGGTACAGCACCGGCATTGGCAGGCTATGCGGATTCCTACCTGGTTTCCCATCAAAAGCATGTGGTTTCCATGTTGGATGAATACTATGGAATCAAACTGGAAGGCGTAAGCGATGAGATAAAAGAAGAACTCATGAACCTGCAGGAAGTGGGAGATATGCCGGTATGGCCGAATAATGGCTCTATCACTCAGGTAAATGATATTATTGTAGTAAGATTTAGTGAAGAAATGATGCAGCTTGACCAGAAGTGAGTTAACACACATTAAAAATAAGGATGTGGGAAGGAAATTTAGAGGAAGTGAAAGATGAGACTTTCATTAATTGTACCAAGTTATAATGAGGAAGAAAATGTCAGACCATTTTATGAGACTGTAAAGGCAGTTTTTGAAAGAGAAGCTTATGAATATGAAATCATCTTTGTTAATGATGGAAGTAAAGATGGCACTTTGAAGGAAATGAAAAAACTCTACAAGGAAGATAACAGACATATAAGTGTCATTAGCTTTTCGAGAAATTTTGGTAAGGAAGCGGCAATTCTGGCTGGAATGCGAAGATCCACAGGCGATTATGTGACCTTGATTGATGCGGATTTACAACAGCGGCCTGAAATTGTACGGGATATGGTAGAGTTTCTGGAAAAACATGAGGAATATGATTGTGTGGCAGCCTATCAGGAGAAACGAAGGGAAAGCAGAGCTTTAAAGCTGTTTAAAAAGCTGTTTTATCGCATTATGGATACCACCAGTGATGTGCGGTTTGTGGACGGAGCCAGTGACTTTAGAACCTTTCGGAAACAGATGGTGGAAACAATTATAGCACTTCCAGAGTACTTTCGATTTTCAAAGGGAATTTTTTCCTGGGTAGGATATGAGACCTATTATATTCCCTATCAGGTTGAGGAGAGAAACGCCGGGAAATCGAAATGGAGTTTTATAGGTTTAGTCAGATATGCAATAGAAGGCTTCATTTCCTTTTCTACCTTTCCATTGAAGATTGCTACCTTTCTGGGGGCAATAGCATCGGGCTGCGCTGGGATTTATCTGATTGTAGTGATTGTGGAGAAACTTCTTTATGATATTGACATACCTGGATATCCTACAATTATTGGATTGATACTTTTGATTGGAGGGATCCAATTGCTGATTTTGGGGATTATGGGCGAGTATTTATCCAGAATTTATGTAGAAGGTAAAAAACGACCAATTTATATTGAAAAAGAAGTATTAATTGGAGGAAAAGAGGAATAGAAAGTGATACGGATTCATGCCGATGATTATGCAGTTTCTTTGCATGCCTCTAGAGAAATTGCGGAACTGATTCGTGAGAATCAGTTAGATAGTACAAGTATTATCCCCAATATGAGCTGTTATGACGCCAGTATGGAAATCTTAAAGAAAGCGTTGAAAATAAATACCCGAAAAGTAGAGTTGGCAATTCATCTGAATCTTATGGAAGGGCATTGCGTGGCTTGTACAGAGAAAGTTTCCTGTTTAGTGGATCAAGAAGGGTATTTTGTGCGGAGCTGGGGAGATTTACTCCGGGTGTCTTATAACAAAGGGGAACGGGAAAACTGGAAAACACAGATCAAGGAAGAAATCAGAGCACAGATTCTTAAGGTAAGGGACAGTCTGCCGGAAGAAACTTGTTTCCGTGTTGACAGTCATCAACATACGCATATGATTCCTGTTGTTTGGGAGGCATTGACAGAAGTGCTTGAGGAAAATCTGATTCAGGTGTCCTGTGTGCGGATTCCCGATGAACCTTCACATCCTTTTTTAAGAGAAAGAAAGCATCTTTTTACTTATGGAATGGTAAATCCGGTTAAGCATATACTTCTACATTGGTTAGCGAAACATGCAAAGCGTACAGAACCACAGTATTACCAGAATTCAATGAAATTTTGGGGATTACTGATGAGTGGACATATGGATTACCTAAGAGTACAGGCATTGTATCCTTATTTTAAACAATATGCGCAAAGAGAAAAAGTGGATATCGAGATGGTCTTTCATCCGGGTCAGACTCTTCAATCAGAGATAGGCAGAGAATATACGAAACAGGGATTTATTGAGGACCACCTTTCTGAGAATCGCCAAATAGAGAAAGCAACAATCAGGCAGTTGAAGAATCTATAAATGAACAAGAAAGGAATGGCTCCGGGTAGAAGAGCCATTCCTTTTCTTTATTGTGCTGGAACGGTAAATGAAGTTTTAAATATCATTTGGTTGTCTGAATCTATAAAACAGATTGTTGCATCAGACATATGCTCTAAATATGGAATGACAAAGGAATATCCATAGTAGGAATCAGAACTGGTGCCTAAAGCACTGGCAACATCCGGGCGTTCTGTTTTTTGTGCCGTATAGTACTGCCCTTCTTTTTCCAACAGGATGGTATCCCAGGGGAGTCCAGTAGAATTACTGCTCCAACCGCTGATATAGATGACATTTTCGTCTGCTTGTGCATCGTAGTGGTCAACGGTGTAGGAAATGGGTTGGTTTAAAGGTTCATAGGATCTCCAGGGGTTATTATATACAAAGTATTCACCACATTCCTTGCTTTGAAATCCATACTGGGTTAACCGGGGGCCGTAATCCTCATCCCGATTAACTACAACATAAATAGAGTCTGCATCAATGGAATCAGGAAGGTAATAATGCAATCGTCCGACATCATCACCTTGATTTTTATATTCCGACTGCGGTTGCAGCGTTGCAATCGCCCAATAAATTCTTATCTTATGTAAATCACTGAAATAAATATCCTGATTTTCATCATATTCGATTTCATCAATATACTGGGCGGCTTCATTCAATTCGCCTTCAAACAGCCAGATAGGCCAGGTATCTTCAGGATAATCCACGAAGTAGTAGTAGGTAAACTGTACGGAGCGGACAAGGTAGAAAAGTGCAATAAGGTAAAGAATGTATCGAATGATACGCTGTTTATGCAGGTAAATAAAATACAATCCTTCAATCGCGATGTATAGAACAGCAAAAAAGATTGCATTAACCTTATAGGTGCAAAGGTCAGAAGTAATACATGCAAGGATAAACTCAGCGATAAACCACAATAAAACAATACTGGAAAGACTGAATTCCTTCAATTTGATATTTGAAGCAAACCGCTTTGTAACAAGAACCAGACCAATGATAAAAAAGATAATGGTAGGAAGATACAGATTAAAAAAATGAGTAACGGTATTAAAACGGTGTTGATCAAACAGGAAAATATCCCGCAGGACATATTTGAGGTTGGATATAATAAAGGAAAGAGACATCTCATTTGCCCGTTCATTGTAGCACCACAGTCTGGTGAGGGTAAAAGGACCAAATTTTGTGTCAGGCATTTCCAGGATATTAATAATATGGAAGCCAATCAGGGGCGCAGCTAAAATTCCCAGAGAGATGGCGGTGCAAATCCATTTACGAAAATGAAATTTCCGAATAACAAGTAAATAGATGATTGTGAGCAGTAGAAATGTTGGTAAAATCAGGTGACTTAGGATGTATGTATATAAGGTGAGTCCACCCCAGACACCTGCAAAAATGTAGTGGATAGTCTTATCTGCTGTAATAGCCTTTATAAGATGATAGAGAAATGCAGTAGAGGCGGCCAGCATCAGATTGCAGTCCAATCCGACGCGGAACATCACCACAAAAACCGGCATAAAGGAGATGCCGGCTAAAAAGCAATATTCTGGGAGCCTGCTGTCAAAAGCAGCAAGCTGAACTAACTTAAGCCCGTAGATTGCGAAAATAATCATGGCAATAAAAATGGGCATGCGGATGCTGAATAAGGATACACCGGTGATTCGAAATAGCAGAGAGAGGAGAAAGGCATAGGATACACTTTGTCCTCCACCGAAATTTCGCAGATAAATGGGATTGGGTGTTCCTTCTCTGTCTGTGCCAAGATTCTCCAGACACCAGCCATCATAAGCAGCGGCAGCCTCATCGATGCAAATGCCACGCGGGATGGAGGAGAGTAATAATCCATGCATGAGAAGAAAACAGAGAAAGAGAATCAGGATAATACGGTTTTGCTTTATCCAGGAAAGAACTTTTACTTTGAATGAAGTCATATCCACCTCTGAAATTTACATTAAAAATCTATTGACAGAAATAAAATATCATAAAATCTACATAGAAACAAGAGATGGGATTTTGATATCTCAGTATTTTCTTACATAAGTTCCGTTTGTGTCAACATAGAAGATTGCAGTCTCATCGACACTTCCAAGGTAACGGTTTACCACAACAATCTGTAAATCGGGCTGTGAGCCTGCATCCGGAAATTCCAGATAATTATAGTCATTGGAAAGAACGGTCAGCTTAGGGACATTGTTGGTAATGGAATAATTGACATTGCCAAAGGTGGTACTGAGTTCACCCCAATCGTTACCGGTTATGGTCTGCCAGCAGGATGGCCATCCATTATCTATGACGGCAAAGTAGTTAGACATGTCCTGCGTAGCAACGGGCAGAAGGGTTAAATCTTCATAATTGGACAGCTTAGCAATTTGTTCCATAAGTCCTGTATCGGAATATATGGAACTTCCATCCTTGATTTGAATACAGTAACTCAAACAACGGTCATTCAGGGTGGACAGATAATCAGACAAATCTGCAGTAGCTGAAAGGGTCTTAATTTTTTCCTCCGCATATTCGGAGAAATCATTTGTTACATACCAGATAGTTGAATGGTTTTTCTGTCCCAGCTGCTTGTAGGTGTAAAGCTGGGGACAAATAGCCATCAGTTCATCCATTACTCTTGTTGCATCCACATCCACGGTATATAAAATATATTCATCTTTAGAACGCAATTCCTCCATATTTTCCAGTGTACTTAAATCATCCTGAAAGTATGTGACACTGCTAAGGGAACTTACTTCGACATAGTCCGTAAAGATTTTAGATGTAAAATTGTCACTTACATATAAGCAATCTAAGTCAGAATAGGTTTCCAGTGTGGCATCTAAAGTTTCGTAATCTTTGAAAAAGTATTCCCAGTAGGCGTTCTTCCAGGATAGGACAGATATTACAGCAAGCATCACACAGAAGACCGGGAAAATACATTCTGAAATATTACAGAATAATTTGCGGAAAAGGACATAAATCCCGTAGATTCCCCAGATTAGTACCAGGGCATAAATAGGATAAATGTAACGGTCTGCAATTAAAACAGCAATTTTGCATACCAGCAGAAAGTAAAAAATGGAGGGTAAAATAACGAAACTCCAATCAGCGGCTTTATGCCCGTTCCAGTTCCATTTAAACTTATGTGTACTGTATTGATACACTGCAAAAAACAGAATCAGGAACAGCAAAAAGAGCAGGCATTGTCCAAATAAACGGTTATGAATGATTTCAAAATATACTTTTAAATTATCCCAATAGTCTGCAAGCCCGGCATGAAGATTCTGAAAGGATTCCCGTCCTCTGTCACTGTTGTCACTGAAGATATGGGTCAACATGGCAGGAAATGCAAGTATGCTGACAACAGCAGAAATTCCCATGCAGGCCATATATTTCATGACAGCAAACCATTTGCGTGTACATAAGAGTAAAATACAATAGATGGCACTGATAAAAAACAGGTAAATAAAGAAGTAGTAGTGTGTAAGAGCACCCAAAATTGTGAGTAATGTTAGAAGTCCGTAAAATCTCCGGGTTTCCTGATTGCGATAGCGGACAATGAGATAGGTAAGGCAGGTAACTTCAAACATCAGAACAATGTACATTCTCAGAAAAGTAATGGTAGAGAGGATGCCAAAAGATGTCATAAAAAAGAAAGTAAATACACTGATAAAAGATTCCGGACATTCCAGCACACGGAGGAGTTTTCGGGAAATCCATAAAACAAGTAACATAAAAATAATGTTAATACTTCCGGCAATCCATTTTGAGGCACTGCCTTTAAATAGGAAGGAGATCAGATAAATCATACAATAGTACAATGGTGGATGGACATCATTTGCCTGGTTCGACCAGATATGAGACAAATCAAAAGGAGCTTGGGCAGCCATATAGTCTGTATACGCTGTGGAGGCAGGACGATAGGTGTGGGGTGCCAGCTGGATATCCATCCCGATATCGGTTATGTGATTGGCAAGACCGTAAGTATAAATTTCGTCCACATGGTAATTGTGTTTAAAGGACAAAGTGATAATCATAATGCAGGCAAAGAGAAAATAAGGAAACATTGCCTTTAAGGAAGGATAAATTTTTTCTTTCATCATTAGCAAACCTCCATTAGGTTATTTAGGTCCATACAGTAATAGACAAGGGGAAAAGGAAAAAAATCCCCCCAAAATATAGTAAAGTAAATGACTACGATAAAATATCATAAATAAAACCAAAATGCAATTTTTACCCATCTAAAATGTGAAAAACATTTAAAAATATGATATTATGTGGATTTCATTGCTCAAAATATGATAAAATGCACATTAGAATGAAACTTTGAATTTTAAAGCAGGGGAAACATATCATGAAAAATGATGGGCAGACTA
This sequence comes from uncultured Lachnospiraceae bacterium, assembly GCA_934371505.1. Lineage (GTDB taxonomy): Bacteria > Bacillota > Clostridia > Lachnospirales > Lachnospiraceae > UMGS2037. The sequence goes on along the minus strand of CAKRNW010000040.1, from coordinate 9,654 downwards.
TTGAAGAAAAGATAGAGGAAATCAGAAGTATAGCGACGCGAAATGATTTTTCGGTGAAATATAATACAGTTGTTGATATCTTAAATGAGGAAAGGGAAGATATCATAGAAGATGTCATTCAGAAATTGCAACAGGAATATGATATTAGAGTAGAGCAAAGCGAAGATGAAGATTATGAAACGGATTCTTCATCGGGAGAACTTTTTATTCCGGCGGATGTTAATATTTCCCAGAGACCTATGAATGTATACAATCTTATGGAACGGCTTGAGAATGATGAAATTGATTTGTCTCCGGCTTTTCAAAGACGAGCTAACTTATGGCCTTTGGAGCAGCAAAGCAGATTGATTGAATCACTAATGTTAAAAATTCCTATTCCTACTTTTTATTTTAATGCAACAGATGATGATAAGTGGGTTATTATAGATGGACTACAACGCTTGTCAGCATTTAAGAATTTCTTAGTAGGAAATAAAGATGAGTCAGGCAGAATGGTTAAAGAGCCGTTGAGAGGCTTGCAGTACTTGGAAGAGTTTGATGGCATTACATTTGATGAACTCCCCCGTCAGTATATGAGAAGAATCAAAGAAACATCTATTGTTGCTTATACGGTAGAAAAGGGAACCCCCGATGGTGTTGTGTATAATATCTTTCAGCGCATCAATACAGGTGGTCTTCAGCTTACTCCGCAGGAAATCCGTCAGGCGTTATACGGAGGACAGGCCACTGAATTGATTAAAGAATTGGCTGAGACCAGAGAGTTTCTTGAGGCTACGCAGGATTCAATTTCCACCAAAAGAATGGCAGACAGAGAATACGTAAACCGTTTTATTGCATTTACGGAACTCGACTACCAGGCAGATTACAAGGGAAATATAGACCAGTTTCTGATTAAGGGCTTGAAGAAAGTTAATTCCTACAAAGATAAGAAACAAATCAAACGGATCAGGGATAGTTTTATCCAGACCATGAAATATAGCCAATGTATTTTTGGCAGATATGCATTTCGTAAATACAACGAAGAAATGCGTAGAGGACCCATCAATAAGGCATTATTTGAAAGCTGGAGTTTAGTCTTGTCAGAACTGGACGCGGAACAACTGGAAAGTCTGGTTAAGCAAAAGGGAAGGGTGATCTCTAAATTTGGGAAATTACTTCAGAAACCTTCCTTTAGCCAGGATTTAAAGGCAGGGGATAGCAATTCTGTAGCTCGTAGAATCGATGCAATCAGCAAATTAGTGAAGGACTTATTATGATAACGAAACTACAACTTAATAATTTCAAATGTTTTGAAAATTTTTCAATGGATTTAAAGAATGTGAATGTATTTACTGGGATTAATGGAATGGGTAAGTCCACAGTGATACAGTCCCTTTTACTTTTAGCGCAATCCTATTATCAGGACAAAGAAAATAAGGGATTGATTTTGAACGGAAAATATGCAGAGCTTGGATTGGCTCAGGATGTTGTTTATGACAAGGCAAGCCAGGACATTTTAGAGATTGATGTTATTAACGACAAGGGAGATACCTTTGCCAATGTGTTTGAGTATAAACAGGATATGGATTATTTGCCCTTCGTGAAACAGGATGCTTTAAGGTTTCCACAGGAGTTAAACAAAGGAAGGTTTGTCTATATTTCTGCCTATCGGATTAAACCGCAGGGAGTGTACGCGGCAATTTCAGAGGAAGAACTGCGTGGCAGAGAATTTGGAATTAATGGAGAATTTGCATTACAATATCTTGCTATGTACAGTTATACCGATGTTTCTAACGACAAAATTCTGATTAAGGATTCTCATGGAAATTCCCTGTTAAACCAGACCAGGCTATGGATGGATAGGATATCGCCAGGTGTGGCTCCTCGGATTAAGACAATTATGGCAAATCGGAGTACAGAACTGGAGTTTGATTTTATAGAAGGAGAAAACAGAACCAATTCTTATAAAAATGTCAATGTGGGCTTTGGCATTACGTATGTCTTGCCAGTAGTCACTGCCTTGTTAACGGCAAAAGAAGGTGATTTGATTATCATCGAAAATCCGGAGGCACACATCCATCCTGCCGGACAGCGAATGTTGGGGGAATTGATTGCACGTGCCGGAGCTGGTGGGGCGCAGATCATGGTGGAAACCCATAGTGAGCACATTGTCAACGGGATACGAATTGAGGTTAAGCAGAATAATATTAAAAAGGAAGATGTCAATATAGCGTTCTTCTATAAGGACGGAGAGGACTCTTATAGACACAAATATGAGCAACTCCATGTAAATGCAGATGGAAAGATGAGTGATTGGCCGGAAGGCTTTTTTGATGAATGGGAAAAAGCACTGCTGGAGTTGATGCAGTAAATCAATAGGGGAAACAAATGAAGATTGCCATTAATGATCTTTCGTTTTTTAAGTGTTTTCCATCGAAACAAACGGCGACGGAGGCGATGGAAAACTTCTGTTATGTACTGGATTTTTTAAAGAATGAAAAAATAAGCGGAGTCAAAGTACCGGCAGATATTGTAAACAGTCCGGATATCAATCTTACAATACCGATGACAGAGGAGTGCCGGTTGTCAGATGTTTTGAAGGAACTTAAGAAACGCGACTGGGAAAAATATATGTTTCTGCTTACAATTCTTACTGCTCGTGGATTGACGGAGGATGAAGAAGAGACTGCTGATGAGTTTTTCTTTCAAGAGATGAGTTCAAGGCATTGTGCCAGATATAGGGAAGATTTCCTAATCAGTCTGGTACATGAGGATGCTTTTAATGAACCTGTCATACAAGGGACAATGAAGGGTAAGGGGCAGGTTTCTATTCGGAATCTGGCAGAAGAATTACATATTTATCAGTATTGGGAGGAACTTGGATTCCGATTATATGAGAGAAACAGGAAACATGGAAATCGTATCTATGCCAGGAAAAATGGGATGATAGTTGGAGTAGCACCTAGGACAGATGAACTGGGTCAGAAATTGCTGAATATGTCAATTGCATTTAAGGGAAAGATATATTCAATTGACATGGAGGATGGTGCATCTATTTACGAATTCCCGAATACGGAAAGAAATATATTTCACGGTTTTAAGCGAGAAGACTTGACAGCGGATGTTCAGAGTAAGATAAGAAAAATCTGGGAACAGAAAAATAATGCACATTAGGACTGAATAACGGGAACGAATCGAGGAACAAGAATGCCTTCAGAAAAGATAAAATCATGGTGGGGAAACCTGCCAAAAACTGCAAAGACAGCCTTTACGACAGCCATGGTGGCTGGTATATTGACCCATTTATTTATTTTGACCAATAAGCTGTTCAACTACAATGAGGTCAGCGTACTTTTCCTGGATGAGCAGGAGATGCTCATGGGAAGAATGGCAGAAGGCAGATGGCTGGTAGGAATCCTAGGTCAGTGGATTGGTGGGAACTACAGCATGCAGGCGGTTGCCGGATTGCTGGGAATTTTTCTGCTGGGCTTGTCAGCCGCTATGATTGTGACATTACTTAACGTGGACAGGCAGATTTATGCAGGGCTGATTGGCGCAGTCATGGTAGTTTTTCCTGCAATTGTCAGTTTTATGGCATTTACCCAGCTGGGGGATGCCTGGTTTATGGCGGTATTTTTTGCCGTGCTGGCAGTATTCCTGGCAGAAAAGTATCGTTATGGCTTTGCAGCAGCGATTGCTTTGATAGGTGCTTCACTGGCGATTCACCAGGCGTACATTTCTGTAGCAGCAGCCTTGATGTATGGAATCCTGTTTTTGGAATTGTTTCGAGATAAGCGAACCTGGAAAGAGGAGTGGAAGCGGGTAGTCCGCTATCTGGTAATTCTCCTGGGTGGCTTTATCTTTTACTATGTGGGTGTAAAGGCAAGTGCGGCGTTATTGCAGTACAGTCTTTCTGATTATTATGGAATCAATGAGATGACGAAATTTACGCCCAAGGGAATCTGCAAGGGAATTGTTTACGCCTATCTCTACTTTTTCCGTTATTTCTTTACCAGCCACTATTACGGTTCCGTGGTAATGGTTGGAATCAATGTGGTGTTAGCACTTTGCCTGCTTTGCTACGCAGTTCATTCTATCTGGAAAAGACCGGAAAAGGATTCTTTTGTAAACAGAATGGGGAAGGTGGTTTTGCTGGGCTTACTGCCGATGGGGTGTAATTGTCTTCCCGTGCTGATGGCAGACCGTGTAGGTGCCGGTGTAGACCGGTATATGATGTATTCCCTGGTGTTTGTGTGGATTATCCTACTGGCAGCAGCCTGTGATGTGGAAAAACTCACATCAGGAAAAAGCCCGGGTGTGAAACTGCAGAAACTTTTCTGCACGTTGGTTCTTGTTGGTGTTCTGATTCAGATCGGACATGACTATACCATGGACAATCAGGCCTATTACAGGGAACAGGCGGCGACAGAGCAGATGGCATCCTATCTGAACCGTGTGGCTGCAAGAATGGAAGCAGTGGATGGCTGGGATGCATCCATGCCGGTCTATATTATGATGGAGGAAGATTTGTACCCCGGCTATCCGGTAGAACTCCCGGCATTCGATTCCTTGAAGGAACTTCGGGGAACGGCCTACGAACCGAATTTTAATGAACGCGGTTTGAGACGATATATGGCGTACTATATGCATTTTCCCCTCGTTGAACCTACAGAAGAGCAGATTGCGGGTATTCAGGCAAGGGCTGCGGATATGCCGGTTTATCCGGCGGCGGATTCCATTCAGATGGTGGATGGAGTTTTGGTGGTAAAGATCCAGTAGCTGTTTAGAAAGGAATTTTCGATGAAACATTTCATCATCACCATAGATACAGAAGGAGATAATCTCTGGAAATGGAAACCGGGACAGGAAGTTACCACGAAGAATGTCCAATATCTGAAACGGTTTCAGGAGCTTTGCGCCCAATATGGATTTAAGCCGGTATGGCTTAGCAACTGGGAAATGATAAGTGACCCGTTGTTTGTGGAGTTTATCAATAGAAATGTGGAAGCCGGTAGCTGTGAACTGGGAATGCATCTGCATGCCTGGAACAATCCACCCTTTTACGAACTTCCGAGAGATGAGCGCTCCGGGGCACCTTATCTGATTGAGTATCCCCGGGAGATTATGGAAGCAAAAATTGCAGCCATAACAGAGAAAATGAAGGAGCAGTTCGGCTATGTACCGGTAAGTCACAGAGCCGGAAGATGGGCGATGAATGACACCTACTTTGAACTGCTTTACCAATATGGCTATCGGATAGATTGCTCCTACACGCCGGGAATCAGTTGGCGGGATTCCCTGGGGCAGACTCCGGGCTTTGCAGGACCGGATTACCGGAAAGCTTCCCGGGATATTCAGAAATATAAGGGCATTGTGGAGGTTCCGGTTACCGTGGAGTATACCCACAGGATGTTTCTGGATAAAAACAAAAGCTGGAAATCCAATGTAAAAACAGCATTGTTTGGCATGGCGGGGCAGAATATCTGGCTGCGCCCCAGCAGGGATAACATGAAAGATATGCTGTGGATGATTGAGAAAAATCGAAACGGCGATGGAGATTATCTGATGTTTATGCTTCACTCTTCGGAACTGATGCCCGGGGGCAGTCCCACATTTAAGGACGCAGAAGCTGTGGAAGTGTTATATGGAAAATTACAGGTACTGTTTGATGTGATAAAGGATTCCTATGAGGGCTGCACCCTGGAGGAATATGTGAAGTCAAAGCAATAAGGCATGTAGGAAAAATAAGAGAGGTGTTATGATGAAGGAAAAGATATCTTATATCATTCCATGCTATAGAAGTGAGGGAACCATTGAAAAGGTGGTGAGCGGTATCATGAGCTTGATGGAGAGTCTCACCACTTACAATTATGAAATCGTTCTGGTAAATGACTGCTCCCCGGATGGTGTATGGAAAAAGATTGATGCATTGTGTGAGAAGTACAGTTTTGTGAAGGGAATCAATCTGGCTAAGAATTTTGGTCAGCATTCTGCCCTGATGGCCGGATATAATATCTGCACAGGGGATTATGTTGTCACATTGGATGATGACGGACAGACACCGGTTGATCAGGTGGGAATCCTGCTTGATAAGCTGCTGGAAGGCTACGATGTGGTGTATGCCAAATATGCGGAGCGCAAAGATAATTCCTTTCGAAAACTGGGCACATGGATGAATAATCTTATGTTAACCACAATGGTGGGAAAACCCAAACATATCAGTCTGACCAGCTTTTTTATATGTCGTAATTATGTCATCAAAGAAATTTGTAATTATCGAAATGCGTTTCCCTATATCTGGGGATTGGTGTTGCGTACCACGAAAAACATTGCCAATGCCACCATTGAGCATCATGAACGGAAAGAGGGAGAATCCGGCTATACGCTGTCGAAACTCCTTTCTTTATGGATGAATGGATTTACCGCCTTTTCCATAAAGCCGCTGCGGGTATCCGCAATTCTGGGAGTTGTTTTTACAGTGCTTGGAGTGTTGGGCATTATCTTTACTGTGGTAAACAAATTGTTACATCCGGAAATTATGGCAGGATATAGCTCTCTCATGACGGTAATGCTGATTATCGGCGGAATTGTGATGCTTTCGCTTGGGTTAATTGGAGAGTATATCGGACGAATTTATCTTTGCATCAATACCATGCCTCAGTTTGTTATTCGTGAGACAAAGAATCTGGATGAGGATTAAGGGGTAGTTTCATGACCTGGACACAAAAAGTAATAGAATCATGGGCAGACCGTGAGGGAATCGTAAACTCCATGTCGGATCTGGAGACCTGGATTAAGGATTTGAATGCAAAAACTTATGTAAATATTCAGGAGTGCAGTATCAATTCCGGGAACATGTGGTTTTACGATGATTATAATGGAGAAGTTTTAAACCGCAAGCGGAGTTTCTTTTCGATAAAAGGAATGCGCTATTTTATTAACGACGAGTTTATTTCAGAGCAGCCGGTTATTATCCAGCCGGAAATCGGTTATCTCGGCATTATCTGCAAAGAGATAGGTGGCGTGCTGCATTTTCTCATGCAGGCAAAGATTGAACCGGGAAATGTGAACTGTGTCCAGATTTCTCCTACACTGCAGGCGACCAAGAGTAATTTTACCCGCGCCCATGGAGGAAATTTCCCTCCGTACTTTGAATACTTTGACCATTCAGAACGCTACCATGTGATTTATGACCAGATTCAATCAGAGCAGGCAGCCAGGTTTTACCGGAAACGGAACCGCAATATGATTATGGTGGTAGACGAAGACCTGGAGGTGCTGCCCAATTTCCGCTGGATGACATTAGGGCAGATTAAGCGTTTGATGGAAATAGACAACCTGGTGAATATGGATACCAGAACAGTATTGTCGGGAATTCCTCTTGTTACAGAGTCATTAGGGAAAGAAGAACAGAAGCAGATCAAGGAATTTTTCAGGGATAAGGCTTTCTTTTTCTCTGTTTTTGAAGCAGAACCCAATCGGTATCTTCCGGAAATTTATCATAAAATAAACAACTACAAGATGTTTCAGGAAGTGTCGGTAGTTACCGTGCCGCTGAATCAGCTGGTAGACTGGAAAGTGGACGAGTATGGAATTACCTGCAGAAAACAGGCAGATTTCATGGTGCGGTATTACGACATTGAGATTCATGGCAGGGAAGTAAGGAAGTGGAACCAGCCCTTATTTAAAGCCTTGGGAGAGGCAACCTTCGGTATGCTGACCAGGGTAGTGGATGGTAAACGGGAATTTTTGGTGAGATTGAAACCGGAGATCGGTTGTTTTGACAGCATAGAGCTGGGACCGACGATTCAATGGGAGGCATCCCACAATGCAGAGCAGGATGATTTGGTAGAAAAAACTTTTCGAGAGAAATTTTCTGCAGGAAAAGGGATTCAGTGCAATGTCCTTCTGTCGGAGGAGGGTGGAAGATTTTTCCATGAGCAGAACCGGAATGTAATGATCGACATCGGAGATAAAATGATGGAATCTTTGCCGGAAGATTATCTTTGGGTTGATTACGGAACATTGAATTATCTGGTACAGGTCAATAACTGTCTGAACATTCAGCTGAGAAACCTGTTATCCCTCATGAAATTGTAAAGAACAATGTGAAAGGCACGAATATATGAACATAGGAATCATTTGTCCATCAGAGATAGCACTGCGAAGATTTATGCCGGCATTACAGAATATTCCAGAATTAACTTTTGCCGGAATTGGAGTGGCATCGGCAGAAGAATGGTTTGGGGATGAAATTCCAGACCGGGAAATCGTAGAGGAAACTTTAAAAATCCAAAGAGAGAAAGCACAGGAATTCACCACCCAGTACGGCGGAACCATTTATGACAGCTATGAGAGTCTGGTAACTGCCCAAAATCTGGAGGCAGTGTATCTTCCACTGCCTCCTGCCCTGCATTATAAGTGGGCAAAGAAGGCGCTGGGATCCGGCAAGCATGTGTTAGTTGAAAAACCCTCTACCGTGTCAGCACAGGACACCGCTGATTTGGCAGCCCTGGCAGAAGAAAAAGGGTTAGCACTCCATGAAAATTATATGTTTGCCTTTCACAAGCAGCTGGAGGCGATACAGGAGACGGTGGCATCAGGAGAAATCGGTGAGATCCGGCTGTACAGAGTATCCTTTGGATTTCCCAGAAGAGCGGCTGGTGATTTCCGATATAATAAGGAGCTGGGCGGTGGAGCATTGATTGATGCCGGCGGCTATACGTTGAAATATGCCTCCATGCTTCTTGGAACAGGAGCTAAGGTACGATATGCCCAGATGAATGCCCTGGATGGCTTTGAGGTAGATATGTACGGCTCCGGAGCATTGACCAATCAGGAAGGTGTGACGGTTCAGGTTGCCTATGGCATGGACAATAACTATAAATGTGAACTGGAAGTATGGGGAAGCAAAGGCTGTCTGTATACGGGACGGATACTGACAGCACCCGTTGGCTTTGTGCCGGAAATGGTGATTCGGAAAGGAAACGAGGAAGAAATCCGGAAACTTCCGGCAGATGATGCCTTTGGAAAATCCCTTCAGCGGTTTGCAGAATGTATCCGGAATCCTGAGACAAGAAAGAAAAATGATGAAGAACTGGTACGGCAGGCAGAACTTGTGGATGAATTCCGTAGGAAGGCAGCAGAACAGTAAGACCAAGGAGCAAAAGCATGGATGTAAAGAAAATTGCAATGATCGGAGCTAATGGTTATATTGCCCGGAATCTGATCTGTTTATTACAGAAAGAAAAACCGGAGATCGAACTGGAACTTTATGATCTGGCGGAAAGACATGTGGATGGAGCGGAGCATTATCACTGTGTAAATATGTTGGAAGAGGAACTGGAGCGAAAGATCGATTTTTCCTGTGATTTGATTTATATGTTCGCGGGAAAAACCGGAAGCGTGAATGGCTTTGACCAGTATGAGGTATTTTTGGATACCAATGAGAGAGCATTGCTGAATGTTCTGAATGCCTATCGGAAAAGCCATTCGGAGGCAAAGCTGATTTTCCCCTCTACACGGCTGGTGTATAAGGGAAAAGAAGGAGCATTGCAGGAGGATGCTGAGAAGGAATTTAAAACCATCTATGCAATCAACAAATTCGCCTGTGAGCAGTACTTAAAACAGTATCAAAATGTATTTGGAGTAAAATATTGTACCTTCCGCATCTGT
>CAKRNW010000039.1 GCA_934371505.1 uncultured Lachnospiraceae bacterium | reverse complement strand
CATAAGAGCACACTCCTTTTTGAAGGAGTATATCGTAGAAAAATCAGCACATCAACAGAGCGTATTACTGAAATTTTAAAGTGTGCGTGTTTACAATAACAATCTTTCTGCTTCACATATATTTTCGACAGTTAAACCAATACTTGCATCTGTAAGTATTTGATGTTTTCTAATTTCTTCATTATGCAAATCAAGGTCATCAATCACTATCCACTTTTCAATATTGTCGTACTGTGATACCCATGCAAGTATTTCACTCGCTTTAACAAGACTAAATTTTTTGCTTTTTCTTATCTCCTCCGTTGTATGGTCTGGAGTTACACCATTGACTTTTATACCTTCCTTTTCAAGCATACTTATCAAGCGTTCTGCTTCTCTACGCAATGGCTTTACTTCACTATCAAACCAAAACTTCCAACCGGAATGTAATATAACCTTTGCACTTGTGTTTCTTATAAGTTGCCCCAATAACATTACTTTTTCTTCATCAATAAGTGTTCCATCACTTATTTCTCTTTGATGTGTATCATTCCGGAAATTAGAGTTAAGAACACCATCAATATCTAAAAATATTACTTTCATAATATATAATTCTTCGCTAAATTCACAGTTTTTATCTTGTAGTAATCATATTACATCTTCCCCAAGATTCATCCTTAAAACTAAACGCATTCTCTGTTAACGTTCTTTCCTTAAATCCCACTTTTTCATAACATTTCTTCGCACCAGGATTTTCCGGAAAAACATTCAAATGTACACTCATATTCAGCTTGTATCATCTTGAAAAACACCGGATGAAATGCTTCAAAAAATCATCCAAAATCAGTAAAAATAAGTGTATACCACCTGTATATCACTTGTGTATCACGTGTATATAACGACCTCAAAACAACGTAAATTATCTTCTATTTATGAATATTCTGACAATTCTTTTGTCATTTCAATACATAAAGAAAAGCCCCAGAAATTCAACATTTCCAGGACTTCTCAATATCTTATATTATCTTAGAAATTCTTAATTAGCACACACCCTGAGCCAACATGGCATCTGCGTAGGTTTTCAGCATTTTAGCCACTTCCAAGCACTTTTGTCGCCCACCTGTCGCCTACTATTTTCTGATAATTGAGTTCAGTTCAATTTATCTTCCTCTTTTTCGATGCAGCGAATTTGTAAATTCCTGATTATCAGCTTCAGTTTTTAATTTAACCTTTTCTTCTGACGGTCTGAAATGCTCAATAAATTTCTCCACGTTATCTTCATTGACAGTTCTTCCATATATTTCTTCTGCCTCTAACGCAGCAATTTTATTTGCCTGCTCTTCCTTTTTTATACTATAAAATAAATCTTCTAAGTCATCACTTGCAAATATACTTTTGATTTTATCTGCTATATCTGAATGAATATCTTCACCATATAAACTTTTATACGCTTCATTTAGGATCTGAAAATTCAATGTTCTATCCATCTCCTGATGTTCTTTGATGATACCGACTATATCCGACAAATCATTTTTATAGCTTCTGGCTGATCTTACTTTCATCGCTAAAAGATATTCATCTGATACAGTTCTTACACTTAGGCAGTTGCAAAATTTTTTATAAAAATGACTGCATTCAATTAATTTATGGCTATAAGAAGATGTATTCTTGAAATCATCATTCAACCAACCATCCCCCAAATCATTTTCATCTCCAACTCGATTAATAACTTCCTTCATTGATGAAGCTGCTCTTATAATGCTGTCAATATCTGTCGTGGTATCCCTGAAATTATAATTCATGATCATAGATGCACCACCAACAATAATAATTTCGGCTTCCGGGTTAGCTCTGTTTGCCTTCTTATATTCTTTAGCAACCAAATATAAATAATGATCAATATTTGACCGATTAAATTCAAACGACATCCTCAATATTCCTTTCTATTATATTATGGCGGAAGAAAAAGGCACCACATTGGTCATGGCTGCAAATTTTTACTGCCTCATCTCTATTTTTGTGACTATGCTCAATTTTATCTAATAAGATAATTCCTTCGGGATATAAAATTTTTTCTAGTTTACAAGCTCGTATTTTTGCATATCCTTCATACAACATAACACCATTTTTCCATGAGATGTAGTCTATCATTGCAAGTGTATAAAGGGCTTTGTCATACTCATGGTTATTCCATAATACCATAACAAGATTAACTCTCATTACCTTACTGATAAATTCATAATCTCCGTCAAAATGATACATATGACATATTTCGGAGCGGAAAACATCGTAAGATAGTTTTCCACCCAATAGTCGCTTTAATCTCATATCATATTTTTCTTTAGCCAAAGTTTTCACTATCCCACCTGCTTTCTTTATTCGTACAACATTTCCACTATCTTACTGGCTAATGCCTGTAAAATTTTCATTCTTTTTCCTTATTATATGTACTAACCTCGAGATTTTCAATACATGTCAATGGTTTTCATTTTTATAATCAAGTATTTTCACAATAAAAAATACCTAGCAGGTTTGTCGCCCACGTGTCGCCCACCTGTCGTCCACGTGTATCCCACTAGGTATTTTACCTTTAGCTAATTTTTATTGTCATAATTTTTTGATAATTTAAATCCTTGAAAATCCAGCATATATGCGTGTTTCAACGGATTAGCAAACACCCTGTGCTAACATAGCCTCTACAACCTTCTCAAAGCCTGCGATGTTTGCGCCTGCAACATAATCAGTCTTGCCGCCAACAGTCATATGATATCTCTTCGCAGCATCACTGATGTTTGCATAGATGGTTTCCATGATTCCTTTGAGTTTTCCGTCTACTTCCTCGAAGGTCCAGGAAAGTCTCTCAGAGTTCTGGCTCATCTCTAGTGCGGAGGTAGCAACACCACCAGCGTTTGCAGCTTTACCGCCTACGAACAGAACACCATTCTCCTGTAAATATTTGGTAGCCTCTAAAGTGGTAGGCATATTTGCACCCTCAGTTACGGAGATAATACCGTTAGCAACCAGTGCTTTTGCATCCTCTAAGTTTAACTCGTTCTGGGTTGCGCAAGGCATTGCCAGGTCACCCTTGATGGTCCATACGCCGTGTTCCCCATTTTTCTTTACATGATACTCAGCACTGGGTCTGGCTGCTGCATAAGCATCCAAACGTGCTCGTTTAACTTCTTTTACCTCTTTTAATAAGGCAACATCAATTCCTTCAGGATCATAAATCCAACCGTTGGAATCAGAGCAGGTTACACATTTCGCACCTAACTCCTGTGCTTTTTCAATTGCATAGATTGCTACATTACCAGCACCGGATACGATACAGGTCTTGCCTGCAATATCGATGCCGTGGTCTTTTAATAAAGCGTTGGTTAAATATAACAGACCATAACCGGTAGCCTGGGTACGGGCAAGGGAACCTCCATAGGTAAGTCCTTTTCCGGTCAGAACACCTTCATAGGAACCGCGGATTCTCTTGAACTGTCCGAACATGAAACCAATCTCTCTTGCACCGGTTCCGATATCACCAGCAGGAACATCCACATCTGCTCCGATATATTTGCAGAGTTCTGTCATAAAGCTCTGGCAGAATGCCATAATCTCTCTGTCTGATTTGCCCTTAGGATCAAAGTCAGAACCACCTTTACCACCACCGATAGGCAGAGTGGTGAGGGAATTCTTAAATACCTGCTCAAAACCTAAGAATTTGATAATACCAAGGTTTACAGAGGGATGAAGTCTCAAACCGCCCTTGTAAGGTCCGATGGAGTTGTTAAACTGTACACGGAAACCTCTGTTTACCTGTACCTGTCCCTTGTCATCCACCCAGGGAACACGGAACATGAGCTGACGATCCGGCTCAGTGATTCTCTCCAGAATTGCGTTCTTTCTATACAGCTCCTCATTTGCATCAATTACAGGTCTTAAAGAATCAAGAACCTCGGTTACTGCCTGCAAGAACTCAGGCTGGTCGGCATTTTTTTTCTTTACTACTTCGAGTACCTCATCAACATATGACATTGTTATGCCCTCCTTAGATTTAATATGTCTTAACTACAACCAAAGCCCTGGCGGTAAACCAATCACTTTGTTCGTTGACGCTTTTTACGTTCCTATTATAGTACGATGAAAAAAAACAGGCAAGGCACTTTATTGATGTGAACAGTAAAAGTTTTTGGCAATTTTTTATGCAGATTGTACAATGATACTGGTATACATGTATACAGTAAAAAATTACTAGAGATATTCTCTCCATTTCTGCACACTTTTCTCTTCAAAATCCATTAATTCTTTAGCAAACTCAACGGTGGCGGCATCGGCACGCTCATTATGTTTTAAAACCTTAAACATATCGGTAATTCCACGGTTGCTTCCCTGGATCATCATCTCTGCTACATGGCTGTTGCTGGTGTTAAACATGGTGGCTGCCTCAATAGAGACATTTAACATCATATCCTGTAGTTTACTTCCCCGGTACTGCTCCGCATCGGCATCTACCAGCCTTTTGGTTGCCCGGTTATTCAGTTCCCCGTATTTCACTGACTGTCTGTCCAACTGCCTGGAAATTTCTTCATCCATTACTTTCTCCGATAATGCATGAATGGCTTTTAATCCCATGGCTGTGTTTTTCTGAATTTCCTTTAAAATCGCTGTATCTTCTTCCCGCATAGCTGTCTCCTTTTCCCAGATTCCTTTTTATTTATTTTGACCAGCTGATGGAAAAATAAACATAGCTGTATAACAAGAATCAAAAACCGGAGAGGATTTCCTCTCCGGTCTGAAAATATCTCTTTATGAAATGATTATTCAACAAACTCGCTCTTCACATAGGCAACTTTGCCGTTATATTTAATCTTGCACCAGCCGTCTGCCTGCTTGGTAATCAGTTCCAGTTTTTCGCCCTGGTAAACAACACCTGCTTTTTCTGCGGTTTCACTCTCAGCAGTACGGATATTGACAGTGGTTTTCGCTGTAACATAACCATTGGTTGTCATGTTCTGGTCATCTGTGGTGTCGGTATCAGTGTTCGTATCAGTGTCCGCTGTTACTGTGGTTTCTGATACCACTTCCAGATATTCGCCCTTGATAAAGCCTTCACCGCCCTCAAAGCTGATGCCGATCCAGCCGTTTGCCTTAGACTCAATGACATCGAACTCATCACCGCTCTGGGCTTTACCGATTTTGTCGGCATTTTCACTGTCGGAACTGCGGATATTTACCGTTGTGGTGGCTTTCACCCGTTGTACCACCGTCTCCACCGGTGTTTCTGCGGTATCACTTTCGCTATTTTCTTCTGCAGAGGCTTCATCCCCGCTTACGGCAGCTTCCTCTGTCTCATTGTTTAAATCAGCCAGCTCTGTACCCACCTGACCGCTGACTACGGAATCCATCTCCACCAGTGCCTGTCTTAACTCATCATTGCTTGCCAGAAGCTCATTATATTCTGCAGCAACTTTATTGTTTAACTCAATGACATCATCCTGATGGGTGATCTGCTCGATATAATCCTCAACAGCAGCATCGGATTCTCCACGATCTACGATTGTATAGGAACCATCCTCTGTCATGCATACATAGTAAGATTCCATACCGGGTACTAACTCATCCCTGTCATTTAATTTCAAATAATATTTGACATAGGCTACATAGGAATTCTCCACGGGACCGGGCTTGGTGTAAACTTCAATCTGGTTGTAACTTTCGATATAGCTGCTTATTTTTTCAAAGAAAAGACGGGCTGTATCGGAAGATCCAATGGCTGGATTTAAAGAAATAACCGTGTCCATGTCTCCATCGGCTCTTGCAGTAAAATACTGCTCAAACAATTGATTTAAGACCGGGTAAGCATCCTGCTCCAGTGCAAGCTGGGGAACTGCCGCTTCCGCAGACTCAACAGACTCCGCTGTCACCTCCACCGTATTTTCCTTGTTGTCTTTTTTGTTGGCACTCATGGCAATGGAAATGGTGATGGCTACACACAGAATCAATATGATTGTCATTACGATGCGGTTATGATCGATAAGTTGATTTTTTATTTGTTCCAATTTTTGTTTCATTTATAATAATCCTTTCTGCATGACCAAAGAACTCTTTTTCCTAAAATAACTATTCAGAGCTTATTCGCAAAAACGTTGGCTATGAATATCCCCCAAAAAGAAAAATGCACTCGACAGGAATCGAACCTGCATTAAAGGCGTCGGAGGCCTCCGTTCTATCCATTAGACTACGAGTGCATTCAAGTGAAATAACAGACTCCTAAGATACGATGCAGTGCAACATATATTACAAATTTGTTAACTCACAAAAAATATCTTATCATATTGACCGGTCATTGTCCAGTCCAGATTTTGTTAATTTGCCGTTAATTTATGATTCTGCGGTATTTCCCCAACGGTTTTTTAATTTGCTTTGAAGCCGATACAAAGTATTCATTGCATCAAGCGGGGTCATGGTGCTGATTTCCAATTTCTTTAACTCGTTAATAACATCCTCATCCGTCACCGTATCAAACAGGGAATATTGAGCCATCTCCAAGGCATCCACTTTCTCCTGCTTTTTCTTAGAAGGAGCATCTGTTGGTACGGAAATAGCAATGGACTGCACTTTTTCAATCACATCATTATCCAGAAGCTGCACCAGAATCTCTTTGGCACGATCAATGACCATGTCCGGCACACCTGCCAGTTTTGCTACCTGGATACCATAGCTTCGGTCTGCACCGCCCTGAATAATCTTTCGCAGAAAGACAATATCGTCCCCATTTTCTTTTACCGCGATGCAATAGTTATTGACATTTTCAATGCGGCCTTCCAGTTCTGTCAGTTCATGGTAATGTGTGGCAAACAGGGTTTTCGCTCCCAGAAGTTTCCGGTTGGCAATATGTTCCACCACTGACCAGGCAATGGAAAGTCCGTCAAAGGTTGCGGTACCTCGTCCGATCTCATCTAGGATCAGTAAACTCTGAGGTGTTGCATTTCTTAAAATATTGGCAACTTCATTCATCTCTACCATGAAAGTACTCTGCCCGCTTGCCAAGTCATCGGAGGCACCCACACGGGTAAAAATCCGGTCAACCACGCCGATGTTAGCGCTTTTTGCCGGGACAAAACAGCCCATCTGTGCCAGTAGGACAATCAATGCGGTCTGTCTCATGTAAGTGGATTTACCTGCCATATTGGGACCGGTGATAATGGCAATCTGGTGCTTATTGTTGTCCAGATAGGTGTCATTGTCAATAAACAGATCATTATCAATCATCTTTTCCACTACAGGATGGCGTCCGCCCTTAATATCAATGACTCCCTTTTCATTTAATCTGGGACGGACATAATGATTCCTTTCACTCACCAGGGAAAGGTTTGTGTATACATCCAGCTTGGCGATGGCTTTTGCGGTGCGTTGAATCCGCTCCATCTCAGCCCCGACGGCATCACGAATCTGACAGAAGCAATCATATTCCAGAGTGGAAAGTTTATCCTCGGCATTGAGAATAGTGTCTTCCAATTCTTTTAATCGAGGAGTCGTAAAACGTTCTGCATTCGTCAGTGTCTGTTTACGGATATAGTCTTCCGGAACCAGATCCTTAAAGGAATTGGTCACTTCAAAGTAATAGCCGAACACTTTATTATATTTGATGCGCAGGTTCTTAATACCGGTACGCTCCCTGTCCTGCTCTTCCAACTGTGCCAGCCAATTTTTCCCTTCGTTTTTGGCATTGCGCATATTGTCGATGGTTTCATTAAAGCCCTCTTTGATCATGCCTCCTTCACGGATTAACAGTGGAGGCTCCTCCACAATACTATCTTCAATCAAATGGAACAGATCTTCCAGTCCGTCAATTTCTTCGTAAAGCTCCGTGAGTGCTGCTACCTGAAAATCCTGCAGTACCATTTTAATGGAAGGAAGCATCTGCAGGGAATTACGCAGTGCAATTAAATCTCTGGGATTTGCCGTCTTATAACTGATTTTACCCATCAGACGCTCCAGATCATAGATGGGATTTAAATATTCCCGCAGTTCATCTCTTGCTACCGCCTCTTTGCAAAAGGCTTCAATAGCATCCAGACGGGCTTCCATCTGTCCCTTATCTAAAAGGGGCTGCTCAATGTAATGCCGGAGAGTTCGGGCACCCATGGCAGTTTTGGTATGGTCCAATACCCAAAGAAGGGAACCCCGCTTGCTCTTTTCGCGCAGGGTCTCTGTCAGTTCCAGATTCCGTCTGGTAGAACTGTCTAACAGCATATATTTGCTGGTGAGATAAGGATAGAGATGGGTGAAATTGTCCAGTGATACCTTCTGGGTTTCCAGTAAATATTGCAGCAAGGCTCCTGCGGCTACGATTCCGGTAGGGAAATCTTCAATGCCCAGTCCGGTTAACACATTTACCTTAAAGTGCTTCAATAGAGCCCGTTTGCATCCATCCTCGTCAAACATCCGGGTTTCCAGAGGATTGATACAAATATGTAATCGGCCTTTTAAATCCTCCATATCCACACCACTTACCAGAAACGCATCATTGCAGATAATTTCAGAGGGGCTGTATTTATAAATTTCATCCAGCAGTTTTTTTACATCGTCTACTTCTGTAAGATAATAGTCTCCGGTCAGAATATCTGCAATGGATACACCAATACGATCCTGCATATAGGCAACAGACATCAGATAGTTGTTTTTTGATTCCTCCAGGGTCTGGGTATTCAGGTTTGTACCGGGAGTCACCACCCGGATTACCTCCCGTTTTACCAGCCCTTTTGCCAGTTTCGGATCCTCCACCTGCTCACAGATTGCTACCTTATAACCACGGGAAACCAGACGGGACAAATAGACTTCGGCCGCATGATAGGGTACGCCACACATGGGGGCACGCTCCTCCAAACCGCAGCTCTTTCCCGTCAGGGTCAGTTCCAGTTCCTTTGATACAATTTTAGCATCATCGAAAAACATTTCATAAAAGTCACCGAGACGATAAAACAGAATACAGTCTTTGTACTCTTCCTTTGTCTTCAGATACTGCTGCATCATGGGGGTGACTTCTGTCATATCCGGCATGTATTTTTATCCTCATTTTCTATAAACTCTGTTTTCTGAATTCCGGCGGATTTTATTATTCCTGTATTTCTCCCATATAATAAAATCCTCTGCACTCTTTTAAATAGACAGGAACGATTTGACCGATCAGCTCTGCAGATCCCGGAAAATGTACAATGGTATTGTTGGAAAGTCTGCCATTGACCAGATGGGGATCATGTTCATTGATTTCTTCCACTAAAGCATCCATTACCTGTCCCTGGTAGCGGGATACACGCTTTCTGGCAGTCTCCTGTACTACCTGTAACAGACGGTCAAAATTTCGCTTCACTTCCTCTTCGGGCACCTGGTTTTCCATGGAAGCGGCTGGAGTGCCGGTTCGTTTGGAGTAAATAAAAGTAAAAGCATTGTCGAATTCAACCTGCTTTACCACATCAATGGTTTCCTCCACATCTGCAGCAGTTTCGCCGGGAAATCCTACAATGATATCCGTTGTGATTGCCATATCCGGAAGTTCTTTGCGGATTTTCTGTGCCAGTGCCAGATAGCTTTCCTTGGTATACCGGCGGTTCATGGCAGTGAGAATTCTGGTAGAACCGGATTGCAGGGGTAAATGCAAATGGCGGCAGACCTTGGGATTTCTCTTCATCACCTTAATTAGTTCATCGGATAAATCCTTGGGATGGGAGGTCATGAAACGGACACGCTGTAACCCTTCAATTTCGCATACCTGTTCCAGAAGCTGGGCAAAAGTAATGGGCTCTGACAGATTTTTTCCATAGCTGTTGACATTCTGTCCTAACAGCATAATTTCTACGACACCGTCTGCCACCAGGCGCTCAATTTCCCGTAAAATATCCTTGGGCTCCCGACTCTTTTCCCGTCCCCGTACATAGGGTACGATACAATATGAGCAGAAATTGTTACATCCAAACATAATATTGATCCCGGATTTGAAACGATATTTCCGCTCCACCGGAAGGGTTTCCACAATCTGGTCAGTGTCTTTCCAGATATCAATTAACATTTCCCCCGGATTTTCGAATACCCGGGTGAGATACTCCGGAAATTTATATAAATTGTGGGTTCCAAAAATCAGGTCCACAAAACGATAACTGGTTTTTAATTTTTCGATAACAGACTCTTCCTGCATCATACATCCGCAAAGGGCTACCTTCATGTGGGAATTGCGGCGTTTGTTGCCGTTGGCAACCCCTAAATGTCCATAAACTCTCTGATTTGCATTATCTCTTACCGTGCAGGTGTTATAAATAAGAAAATCCGCCGCCTCATCATCCTCGTGGATTTCATAGCCTGCAGCCTCCAGTACGCCTGCCAGTTTTTCAGAATCTCTGGCATTCATCTGGCATCCGAAAGTAATGACCGATGCAGTCAACGGACGTCCCAGTTTCTCACTCTCTGTCTGTACATATTTTCTTGCCTGTTCGATATATTGATCCATGTGTTTCCTGCTTTCTTCAAAAGATACAGAGTGTATTATACCGTACCGACCATCTTTTTGCAAATAAAAAGGGACGGTGCGATACCGTCCCTGAAAGGTTCCCTATTTCTGTTCCGCGTAAATGGAGACAATATTTTTCAGAATTTCCACAATGGTTTCCATATCTTCCGCACAGGCAAATTCCTGTCTGCCGTGGAAGTTTTCTCCGCCGGTGCAAAGGTTCGGACAGGGCAGCCCCATAAAGGAAAGCCTTGCACCGTCTGTGCCACCGCGGATTGCCACTACCTTGGGAGTGACCCCGGCCTTTTCCATTGCTTCTTTTGCATGGTCAATGAGATGCATGTGGGGTTTGATCTGTTCTAACATGTTGTAATAAGAATCTTTGACCTCCGGGAAGAATAATTCCTGACCGTACTTTTCATTTAAAAATTCTGCCGTTTTCAGGAACAGTTCTTTTTTTCGTTCAAATTTCATTTTGTCATGGTCGCGGATAATATAAAACAGGGTTGCCTGCTCCACATCTCCCTGGATGCTGTCCAGATGGAAAAAGCCTTCATAGCCTTCGGTATACATAGGATTCTGTTCCACTGGAAGAAGGTGCTGGAATTCCATGCCCAGTAAAATCGCATTTAACATTTTGTTTTTGGCAGAGCCGGGATGAACACTTCGTCCTCTGACAGTCAGTTTACCGGAGGCTGCGTTAAAATTTTCATATTCCAGTTCGCCTAAGGCACCGCCGTCCACAGTATAGGCAAAGTCTGCATCAAACTGTTTTACATCGAAATGATCCGCACCGCAGCCCACCTCCTCATCCGGGGTAAAACCGATTTGAATGGCACCATGAGGTATTTCAGGGTGCGCCAGAAAGTATTCCACCATGGTCATAATTTCCGCTACGCCTGCCTTGTCATCTGCACCCAACAAGGTCGTACCGTCTGTAACGATCAAAGTCTTACCAATGTAATTGTTTAATTCCGGGAATTCTTCCGGATTTAAGGTAATGCCCAATTCCGGATTCAAAAGAATCGTTGTTCCGTCATAGTTTACTACCATCCGGGGCTTTACATCGGTATCGGAAACCGCGGGGGAAGTATCCATATGGGCGATAAAACCTAACTTCGGAACTTTTTCATAGCCTGGAGCAGCCGGAATTCCTGCATAAACATAGCAGTGTTCTGCGTCAAAGAAAAGTTGGTCTTCCGACATATCCATTGCCTTTAAATCAGCCAGTAATTTGCGGGCAAGATCATATTGTTTGTCCGTTGTAGGGCATTTTTGTTCTGCCAGTTCCTCACAGGACTGGGTATCAATTTTTACATACTCTAAAAAATGTTCAATTACGCTGCTCATCTTTTACAACTCCTTTGCTTCATAGAGATAGGCATTTCCTTCTTTGCCGACCCGCTCCACAACTCCTAAGTCATACAGAATATTCAAGACGGTTGCCGCAGAATTCCGGGTTATTTTCGTACATTTTGCAAACTGGGCAGAGGTGAAACGCTCCAGTTCATAGGGAACAAACTGGAGATAATCTTCTTTCCGTTCCAGATAAATTTCATCAAACAACCCGGTGGGCAGCCGGTCAAAACGGGTGGAACCCTTCTTTTTGTCATGACTCCAGCCATTTAACATCCGATATTCCTCTGTGTCGAACAGAACTAAGCGGAGTCGCAGATTGGGATGGGTCAAAAAAGGTTTAATTTTATACAATTCCCGGAACACTACATAAGGATTCCCGGTTTTAGGACTTTTTCTTTTTCTGGATAATTCTCCGGTCTCCGGATCCACCCAGATCATATATTTTTCATGGGGAATAGGATACACCACTGTCACCACATAGTCCTGTAAAAAAGCGTTGAGCTTTTCCCGCAGCTTGTCAAAATGCGCCGTCTGGATTTCAATAATTTCCTCTCCGGTACAGATATCCGCGTAAAACCGCCCCACCTTCACTTCCTGGTTTTCCTTTTCCGGTGCAAAGTAAGCTTTTAACACGGCGTGAACGGTTTTTTCCGAAAGTTCCCCAATACGTTTTCGCTCTTTTTCCGTAACAATAATGTCGTTGCAGATTTTATCAAAACGACATTTATCTTCCTCTGTAACTGGCATGGCCGGCCTTCTCCTTATGGACGGATCTGACCGTTACCGTAAATGCGGTATTTATAGCTGGTAAGTTCCCGAAGCCCCATAGGACCTCTGGCATGAAGCTTCTGTGTGCTGATACCGATTTCCGCACCAAACCCAAATTCGCCGCCATCTGTGAAGCGGGTGGAAGCATTCCAGTAAACACAGGCTGAATCAATTTCATTTAAAAACTGGCGGGCAGTCTCTTCATTTTCCGTAAGAATACTTTCCGAATGTCCGGTACTATAATGATTGATATGGGAAATCGCTTCTTCCACACTGTCTACGGTTTTCATGGAAATGATATAGTCCAGATATTCGGTTCCAAAATCTTCCTCGGTAGCCGGTTCACAGCCGATATGTGCCTGTACTGCCTCATCTCCACGCATGGTCACCTGTTTTTCCTGCAATGCTTTCTGCAACACTGGAAGAAAGGCATCCAGAATATCTCTATGTAAAACCAGAGATTCACAGGCATTGCACACGCCGATGCGCTGGGTCTTGGCGTTGATGATGATGGGAATGGCTTTTTCAAAATCCGCATCTTTATCCACATAGATATGACAGTTTCCTGTGCCGGTTTCGATTACCGGAATGGTACTGTTTTCCACTACAGCGCGAATCAGTCCGGCGCCGCCTCTTGGAATCAGTAAATCCACATAGTCTTTACAGCGCATAAATTCTCCCGCGGTCTCCCGGGAAGTATCTTCCATCAGTTGGACAGCCGTCCTGGGTACCCCTGCTGTTTCCAGACCGATTTGTAATGCCTGGATAATTGCCTTGTTTGACTCAATGGCATCGCTTCCACCTTTTAGGATTGCCGCACTTCCTGCCTTAAAGCAGATACTGAAGGCATCCGCCGTTACGTTGGGGCGCGCTTCATAGATGATTCCAATGACACCGAAGGGTACCGTCACCTTTTCCAGCTTTAGTCCATTGGGCAAAACGGTAGTTTCCAGAATCTTTCCCACCGGATCCGGCAGCTTGGAAACCTGCTCAATTCCCGTGGCCATTCCATCAATTCTTTTATCCGTCAGCTTCAGTCGGTCTAACATGGCCGGGGACATTCCGTTTTTCTCACATCGCTCATAATCCCTGCGGTTTGCTTCCAGAATTTCCTCCATATGGGTACGGATCTGCTCTGCACAGCATCGGAGTGCCTTATCCTTCTGCAACGTGGACATTTTCTGTAACAAAGGTTTGACTTCCACCGCCTGTTTACAGATGTTTTCTAATTCCGCTGTCATGGTTTTCATCCTTTCTCTTATAAAATTCCGCTTTCTGTCAGAATCCGGTCTGGTTTCTCATCCTGTTCCCCGGCGGGAATTTCCGGGAAGATCTGACAGGTATACGCCAGTGCCAGGTTTTCCGGTATTTGTCCCTTTTCTTTACACCAGCTGGTAAAGCGGTCATAGAAACCTTTTCCATACCCAAGCCGGTTATGTGCCTTATCAAAAGCCACGCCTGGGTAAATCAGTAAGGTAGTCTTTGCATCGTTCAGATTCCAGATCGTGGGGATTCGGTTTATTGCCGAACCATAGCTTTTCTTATCCGTTTTTCCAACCGGCTCTGGAATCCCCCTATACCCGGGCTTCAGATCTTTCCTGCTTTTTACCTGATAAAAAATCAGATCTTCTCCCACAACCTTTGGGAAAAAAACCTGCTTTTCATCCAGAAGTGCCTGTTCTAAAATATCATAAGTATCTACTTCAGAGCCATAGCTTGCATAGAGCAGTAAATTTTTACATTCTGCATAAGCATCCATTTGTAAAAACAGATCCGTAATCTTCCGGCTGGCTGTCTGCTGCTCTTCTGTTGAAAGGGTGTTTCGTATTTGCAGAGCTTCCCGGCGCAAAGCCTTTTTTGAATCATTCATCTTTATTTCTTTTTCTCTCCGAACTTTTCACCTAAGTTTGTGATTGATCCATCTTCATTTTGAATATTTATATTATTCAACTGCGCTTTCAGATTTCCACGGACACTGGCAATATAATCCTCTCGAAGCCGCTTCTGTTCCGCTTTTTCTTCTTCGGTTAATCCCTCTTTCTGGGATTTATGATAAAGCTCGTTGATACGGGCTATTTTTTCGTCCATTTTCATTGTCTTGTTCTCCTGTTTTCGACAAAAATTGTTTGCCAATCTATTTTCTGATTATAGCACAACCGGTTTTAAATGTCTTTCCGTTCTTGTAAATCTTCTGTTTTGAGGATCCTGCTCCATTCCAAAGTCAGTTGATCCAGACGAAATGCTGCATTGGCTGGACTGGTGGAAGGAAGTTTTACGGCTTGCCTTTTTGTCTGGGGATAAAGATATTTCTGATAAAGCTCCCAGGATTTGTTTCCGTTGGCACAAATAAGCTGAATATCTGCGTGATTTAAAATTTTGGAGATATCATTGGGCACCACATCCCGGATGCTGGAATCGGAGGAACCGGTAATGCTGCAGCTCCCAATGACATCCCACAGGGCAATATGATGCGTTAAAAGCATTGTTTTCTTTTCATTCATCGTTTCCGGTACAGGACACTTCAGAATATTTGCCAGAACTTTCCAGAATCGATTCTGTTTATGTCCGTAGAAAAATTGAACTTCTCTTGATTTTACGGAAGGAAAGCTTCCCAGAATCAATATTCTGGAGTTTTCATCATAAACTGGCTCAATATTATGAATTTGATGGGAGGATTTTTCTTTTTCCATTGTTTGTACACAGGCTCCTTATTGTTCAAGATCAAAGGGTCGGAATCTTGCCCCGATCACTTCCGCTACCCGCAGTCCATCCATAGCCGCAGAGGTGATTCCTCCTGCAAATCCGGCACCTTCACCACAGGGGTACAATCCCTGGATTTCACTCTGCAATTCTTTGTCTCTGCAGATGCGCACCGGGGAGGAGGTCCGGCTCTCGATTCCACTGACCAAAGCTTTCGCATTGGCAAAGCCCTGTAAAATATGGTCAAAATGTTCCATGCCCTCCACAAATGCCTGGTTCATTTCGGCAGTGAGGATTTCATGGACGGGTGCTTCCTGAATCGCTCCCTTATGGCAGGGCTGAAAATTCTGGTAGAAAGCCTCTCCATGGCTGGAAGCCGGTTCTCCGGTAACTGCCTCCTTGAAATTGCCATAGGTTTCCACAGGAACCTTTCCCTGTCCCAGCTCCCAGGCTTTTTTTTCTAACGCCCGCTGAAAGGCGATGCCGCCTAAAGGACTGGTATCCGGGTAATCTTCCGGGGAGACGGAGACAATGATGGCGGCGTTGGCATTGGCACCATCACGCTTACTGTAACTCATGCCATTCACTGCCACCATTCCCTCTTCAGAGGAAGCATTTACCACATAACCGCCGGGACACATACAGAAAGAATAAACGCCCCGCCCCGTGGATGTCTTCGCCGTTACCTTATAGGCTGCGGTGGGTAATCCACTTTCTTCATGAGTGCGGCCGTATTGATCCATATCAATCAGATGCTGGGGATGTTCTACCCTAAATCCCACCGCAAAGGATTTCGCTTCCATGGCAATTCCTCTGTTTTGCAGCATCTGGTAGGTATCTCTGGAACTGTGTCCAATGGCAAGAATACAGATGGAAGTATCCAGATGCTCTTTTTCATTCACCTGAACGCCTATAATCCTGCCTTCTTCTATGATGATATCGGTTACTTTGCTGTGAAATCTGATTTCTCCGCCATGCTCCTGAATTGTTTTCCTCATGTGTATGACCACATCAGTCAATACATCCGTACCGATATGCGGTTTGGCATCGTATAAAATACGTTCCGGTGCGCCTGCTTTCACAAAGATTCGCAGAACTTCTCTTCCGCGGCCGTCCTTATCCTTAATCAAGGTATTTAATTTGCCGTCGGAAAAAGTACCTGCACCGCCCTCTCCAAACTGTACATTGGATTCCGGTTTTAGCACGCCTGTTTTCCAGAACTGTTCCACATCCTGCTGTCGGTTCTCTACATTTGCACCACGTTCCAGAAGAATGGGACGATATCCATGGAGGGCAAGCATATATCCGGCAAACAGTCCACAGGGACCGGTTCCCACAATCACGGGGCGATGGGAAAGGGGTTCCTCTCCTGCCTGGGGAAAGGAATAAACCTGTGGTGTTATTTTCTGCACCTGATTTTTATCTTTTACCCGTTTAAGATAAAAATCTTCCTTTCCTCTTAACTGGACGTCCACGGTATAACTGTAAACAATATCCGGTTTTTTGCGGGCATCAATGGAGCATTTTAAAATCTGAAGCTGTTCAATGGCTCCCTGCTCACATCCCAGAACCTTTCCTGTTTTTTTATGCAGAGCCTGATAAAGCTGTTCTCCCTGTACAGTGGGAGGCAGTTTCAGCTGATTGATTCGAAGCATTCTATTCCTCTTTCTCTTTCCTTTATTCTCTTGTTTCTAAGCTAGTACACCGAAAAATAAGTTTCTGATACATTGACGCCGAATGATTGTTTCATATGCAAGGCGGAGGAATGAGGCGTAGCGGTGGCTACGTCGATTGACGACAACGCAGCAGATGAAAAATCAGGCAAGTCAAGGTGTCAGTTATTTATTATTCGGTGTACTAGAATGTACTTGCTGATTCACCGGCAATCCAGCCACTGGTCCATGCCCATTGGAGATTATAGCCGCCACAGATACCATCCACATCCAGCAGTTCTCCGCACAGGAAAAACCCGGGCACTTTTAATGACTGAAAGTTTTGGTCAATCTCCTCTAAAGGGACGCCTCCTGCCGTCACCTGTGCCTGGGTAAAATCATTTAACCCGGTGGCATTCACCGGGAAATGTTTCAAAGTCTGTAACAGTGCTGTGGCATCCGGAAAAGATATCCGCTGTTCCCATTGCAAGCCCTTTTGTTTTAAGATGCAGGCAAGCAGTTTACGATTGACCATTCCCATAAACAAGTCTGCTAAAGTCAGGGATTCTGTCACCGTGTTTCT
>CAKRNW010000038.1 GCA_934371505.1 uncultured Lachnospiraceae bacterium | reverse complement strand
CAGATGATGGGAATGACCGGAGGATATCCACAAATGGGTATGTCGGGGGGAGCGCCTCCGATGATGCAGAATCCGCAGATGGGAATGCAGGGGAATCCCCCTCAGATGCCCAATGTGCAGCCTGCACAGTTCCAGAGTTTTTCCGGCAGTTATCCCACCCCGCAGACACCGGAAAACATCGGGCTGATTATGGATGTTCCTCTGGAAGTTACCGTGGAACTGGGACGTACACAGAAATCAATTTCAGATATTCTGGATTTTGCCCCCGGCACGATTATAGAATTGGACAAGATAGCAGGTGAACCCATCGACATTCTTGTAAACGGGAAGTTTGTTGCCAAGGGTGAGGTAGTAGTAGTAGAAGAAAGCTTTGGTGTTCGAGTAACGGAAATCATCAAATAATATAAAACAGGAGTAAATAAAAATGGCAAAAAACATTTTAATTTGTGACGATGCAGCGTTCATGAGAATGATGATCAAGGATATCTTGACCAAAAACGGCTACAATGTAGCAGGCGAGGCAGAAAACGGTGCGAAAGCAGTTGAAAAATACAACGAGCTGAAACCGGATCTGGTATTGATGGATATCACCATGCCCGAGATGGATGGAATTCAGGCATTGAAGAAAATCAAAGAGAGTTCCCCTGAGGCTGTAGTGATCA
Organism: uncultured Lachnospiraceae bacterium; assembly: GCA_934371505.1. GTDB lineage: Bacteria > Bacillota > Clostridia > Lachnospirales > Lachnospiraceae > UMGS2037. The sequence continues at coordinate 17,523 of CAKRNW010000038.1, read as the reverse complement.
TGTGTTCCGCAATGGGACAGCAGGCAATGGTTATCGAGTCTATTCAGGCAGGAGCCAAGGACTTTATTGTGAAACCGTTCCAGGCAGACCGCGTGCTGGAAGCAGTGAAGAAGGTTATAGGCTAAATGCCCGGCACAAATTCCGGTGCAGCCGGTTCAGTCGCAGAACTTTTCACTGTGCTTGTGATTTTTGTGCTTGTTCTGGCGGTGACATGGCTTGTTACCAAGTGGATTGCAGGCTATCAGCAAGGGAGAAACTTTGGAAAGAATCTGGAAATTATTGAGACTTCCAAAATCGCGCCCAATAAATATGTACAGATTATACGAATGGGAAAAAAGTATGTGGCGATAGCTGTTGGCAAGGATACCGTCACGATGCTTACGGAAATTCCGGAGGATCAGCTTCAATTACCTGAAAACCGAAAGGACAGGACGCAGAAATCCTTTCGGGAAATTTTAGCAGAGTATCGGGGAAAAGATACCAAGGAAGAGAAGTAGGCGGAGCGTACATGAAGAATTTTTTTAAGGGAAACAAGAAATTAAGAATAATATGCCTACTACTATTAGTAGGCATATTCTGCGTTGTACCCAAGATGTCAGCACGGGCTGCAACTGCATATACCGGCGCAGACACCGGTGGAATCGGAAGCGGAGGACTGACGACAAACGGCGGTTCTACGGGAACCTCCGATTCCCAGACCAATGTGTCGGAACCGGGATCTGCACAAAGCCCGGAGGATTTGAAGGAACTGAATATTGCGAATACGGTCACAATCACCTATGACAATGGTAATGGTGAGCTGAATGGCGCACTGCGTATTCTTATTACATTAACGTTGATTGCACTGGCACCAACGTTAATTATTATGCTTACATCCTTTACCAGGATTATCATTGTCCTTCATTTTACGAGGACAGCCCTGGGAACCCAGACAGCACCACCGAATCAGATCCTGATCGGATTGGCGTTGATTCTTACCTTCTTTATCATGAGTCCTACCATAGCGACTGTTTATCATGATGCCGTCGTTCCCTTTGAAAACGGGGAATTGGATCAGACAGAGGCTCTGGAAGCAGCCATGCAGCCCTTCCGGGAATTTATGTATCCACATACACAGGCGAAGGATGTGTTTATGTTTATGGATATTTCCGGGGCGGAGTGGGATGGTACGACATTGGAAGAGATCCCCAATTCTGTGTTGGTTCCCAGCTTTGTGGTGAGTGAATTGCGCACTGCATTTATCATCGGATTTATTATTTATATTCCGTTTATTGTGATTGATATGGTGGTAGCATCTACACTGATGAGTATGGGTATGATGATGCTGCCGCCTACCACGATTTCCGCACCCTTCAAAATTCTGCTGTTCGTTATGGCAGACGGGTGGAATCTGGTAATCGGAAACCTCGTTAAGACTTTTACGGATAATCCGTTTATTACATCCATTACACCATAGGAAGGAGAAAAGGAATGACAATTGATGATGTAGTACTCATTGCAAATGAATGCTTGTTTACCATTATCAAGACGGCAGCACCGCCTCTTCTGGTGTCTCTGGTGATTGGATTGATTGTCAGTATCTTTCAGACGGTTACATCTATCCAGGAGCAGACACTGACCTTTGTTCCGAAGGTACTAGGAATCTTTGTGACGATTATGCTGTGCGGACATTGGATGCTCAATAATATGTCCCAGTATATGATCAGCTTGTGGTCGGATTTCAGTAAGTACATCAGGTGATTCTATGTTGCAGCTTTCATTTTCCACCGATGAACTGGAATTGTTCCTGCTGGTGCTGGTGCGAATCAGTATGTTCTTTGTAATAGCACCCTTTTTCAGTATGACCAATGCGCCGAACCGGGTCAAAATCGGACTAAGCGTGCTGCTGTCTGTTTTGATTTACTCTTCCCTGCAGGATCGTACACCGGTTACATATAATTCCATTCTGGGTTACACGCTGATCGTTTTAAAAGAGGCAGTGACCGGACTTCTGATAGGCTTTGCAGCAACTCTCGTCACTTCCGTGGTTTCCCTGGCCGGAAACATTGTAGATATGGAGAGTGGGCTTTCCATGATGCAGATTATGGATCCGGCAACGAAACAGGAGATCAGTGTTACCGGTGGGTTTTACCAGTATACCATCATGCTGATGATGCTTTTAAGCGGTCTGCACCGTTATCTGATCAGGGCAATTGCGGATACGTTTGTTTTGATTCCCATTAACGGTACGGTGTTTCATATGGACGGACTGGTAAATGCCCTCTGTAAGTTTATGGCTCAGTACATCAGCATTGGCTTTCGAATCTGCCTTCCGGTGTTTGCTACCATGGTTCTGCTGAATACAATCCTGGGAATCCTGGCAAAGATCGCCCCTCAGATGAACATGTTTGCAGTGGGCATACAGTTGAAAATATTAGTGGCGTTAATTATTTTATTCCTGACGGTGTGGATGCTGCCGGATGCGGCACAATTTATTTATGATGAAATGAAACATATGGTTGTCACGGTTGTGGAGGCTTTAACTTGATTTTAGAATACAATCTCCAATTTTTTGCGGATGGACCCGGTGGCGAAAAGACAGAACCTGCAACGGAAAAGAAGAAAACAGATGCCAGAAAAGATGGTAAGGTTGCCAAAAGTAAGGAGATTGCCAATTGTGCGGAATTATTGGCGGCCTTTGTACTTGTTCGTGTCTATGTGGGAACTCTGGGAAATGATTTTCTGGATTGTTTTCAATCGGTGTACAATCTGATTCCGGATTTTGCCAGAATGATCGGGGGAACGATTCCGGAACAGAGCATGGCAGCACTGTTCAAAGAAATCTGCCTTCTTTTTATGCAGATGGTAGCGCCTGTTTTTCTGGTAGGCTTTGCAGTCTCTTTTCTTGCAGATGTGGTGCAGGTGCAATGGAAGCCTACGGCGAAACCGCTGCAGCCGAAATTCAATAAATTAAATCCGTTAAGTGGTTTTAAGAGAATTTTTTCCAAACAGGCACTGATGGAGCTGATTAAGTCCCTGGTGAAATTTGCACTGGTAGGATATGTGGCATATTCCTATATCAAGGGACAATATGATAAACTTTATATCTGGTATGAGATTCCATTAAAACAGGCAATAGGTCTGGTGGGAGATATGGTCGTGCAGCTGGGAATCCGGATGGCGGCTGCCTATGTGATTATCGCGGCAGCGGATTTTGCTTACCAGAAATGGAAATATAATGATGACCTGAAAATGACCAAACAGGAAGTCAAGGATGAGTACAAGCAGCAGGAAGGTGATCCTCAGATCAAGGGAAAGATCCGGCAGAAAATGCAGGAGGCTTCCAGGAGGAGAATGATGCAGGACATTCCCAAAGCGGATGTGGTCATCACCAACCCCACCCATTTTGCTGTTGCAATCCGATATGATAATACAGAATCCGAAGCACCGGTGGTGGTGGCAAAGGGTTCCGATTATCTGGCACAGAAAATTAAGGAGATCGCCCGGGAAAATAACGTGCAGATCGTTGAAAATAAACCTTTGGCACGTACCCTGTATGCCAACGTGGATATCGGGCAGGCCATACCGCCGGAACTATATCAGGCGGTGGCGGAAGTGTTAGCTTATGTTTATCATTTGCAGGGCAAGGTTTGATAGAAGGACGAAAGAAAGGAGGAAAAGACATCTATGAAGAAACAGGATCTGGGCGTTGCCCTTTATCTGTTAGCAGCGTTTGTCATGCTTATTGTGCCTATTCCTTCCTGGCTTCTGGATATCCTTCTGGCATTCAATATTTCCATTGCATTTATTATCATGTTTGGATGTATGTTTTCCAAAGAGCCACTGGATATGTCCTTTTTCCCCACGATTCTGCTGTTCACCACCATCTTCAGAATCTCCCTGAATGTCTCCTCTACACGACTGATTCTCACCACCGGTAATCCCGGTAATGTGGTTTCCACCTTCGGTGAATACATGGGTGGCGGCGATCTGGTGGTGGGTGCCATTGTATTCATTATTTTACTGCTGATCCAGTTCATGGTCATCAACAAAGGTTCTGAGCGTGTGGCAGAGGTAACCGCACGTTTTACACTGGATGCAATGCCAGGGAAACAGATGGCAATCGATGCAGACTTAAACACCGGTGCCATTGACGATGCAGAGGCGAAACGCCGTCGTGACAAGATCCAGGAAGAGGCGAGCTTTTTCGGATCCATGGATGGTGCCGTAAAGTATGTAAAAGGAGATGCAGTTGCAGGACTGATTATCACCTTTGTCAATCTGATCGGCGGTATTATCATGGGCATGATGCGCCAGGGGATGGATATCAATACAGCGCTGAACAACTATGCGATTCTGACCATCGGTGACGGACTGGTCAGCCAGATTCCTTCCCTTTTAATCTCTCTTTCCACCGGTATTCTGGTGACCAAGGGGAGTAAGGATGCAGATTTTGGCACGGTGTTAATCAGGCAGTTGTTCGGTGTACCCAAGGTATTGTATCTGGTGGGCGCGGTGATTGCGGCACTGGGTATCGTGACCCCCTTAAACCCCGTCATTTTCGTAGGTCTGGGTATGGCCTTCATCCTATGTGCCCGGATCATGCAGGGAACAATTGAGACTGCCAGGATTGAAGAAAAAGTGGAGCAGGAAGAGGCACAGGCAGACGAGATCCGTCATACAGAAAATGTAAACAGTCTGCTCCAGGTAGACCCTATCGAACTGGAATTCGGTTACGGCATCATCCCTCTGGCGGATGTCAACCAGGGTGGCGACCTACTTGATCGCGTGGTTATGATCCGCAGACAGATTGCACTGGAACTTGGTACGGTGGTGCCGATCATCCGTCTTCGTGATAATATCCAGCTGAATCCGAATCAATATATTATCAAAGTAAAAGGAATTCAAGTCAGTGAGGGAGAAATCCTCTTTGACCACTATATGGCGATGAATCCCGGTTTCGTGGAAGAAGAGATCACGGGTATTCCCACCTTTGAACCCTCCTTCCACCTGCCGGCAATCTGGATCACGGAAAGCCAGAGAGAACGGGCGGAGAGTCTGGGATATACCGTGGTAGATCCTCCTTCCATTATTGCCACACATCTGACAGAGGTGATCCGTGAACACATAGATGAACTGCTCACCAGACAGGATGTACAGAATCTGATCAATAATCTTAAGGATTCCAACCCTTCGCTGGTGGAGGAACTGGTTCCCAAGCTTCTGGGGCTGGGAGAGATCCAGAAGGTACTGCAGAATCTGCTCCGGGAGGGAATTTCCATCCGGGATCTGCTGACCATTCTGGAAACTCTTGCAGATTATGCACCTACCACCCGGGATGTGGATATTTTGACAGAATATGTGCGCCAAAGCCTAAAGCGGGCCATCTCCAGCAAGTATTTCAGCACCGGGGAAACCACCAGTGTAGTGACTTTGGATCCGAAGCTGGAAAAGGAAATCATGGCCAGTGTGAAACATACGGAACAGGGCTCCTATCTGGGATTGGATCCGGAGCGGTCCAAGGCAATGATTGAGGCTGTGGGCAAGGAAATGAAACGAATGGAAGAGGTAGGAAAGACACCAATCGTGATTACATCTCCCATTGTCCGTGTTTACTTTAAAAAACTGACAGAAGATTATTACCGGGATCTGATCGTTGTGTCTTACAACGAAATCGATTCCAATGTGGAATTACAATCAGTAGGGATGGTGAGTGCATAAATGATCATTAAAAAATTTCAGGGCAAGACGGAAAACGAGGCAATCGAGGCTGCAAAAAAAGAAATGGGTTCTGCTGTAGTGGTTATGAACGTGAAAACGGTAAAGAAAAAGGGACTGCTTTATCTTTTTTCCAGGCCCTATGTGGAAGTGACAGTGGCTCTGGAGGAGGAAACAGAGAAATGTTCCGCTGCACGGCCGGCAGCGGCTCCTGCAGCAAAACCTGTCAACAGTGCCCTATATCATAATCCTAATATCATCCGGGAAGAACCGGTAAAAGAAGTAAAGAAAGAGACCATGCTTGAGGAACGGCTGGAAAATCTGCAGACACTTCTGGAAAAGCAGTTCCAGAAACCGGAGGAGGAGAAGGAAAAGGAAACTCCGGAAAAAGAAGAGGCGGCAGAAGAAAAAAATGATGAACTGGAGACTTTTTTAAAGCTGGTTCATCAAACCATGGTGGAAAACGAGGTGGATGATAAATACGCCTGCGAAATTATTGATGAAATCCGTCGAGGAAGTAACCCCGGGTATCCTTTTGATGTGGCCTTGGCCAACACCTATCAGAAAATGATACTGAAATTCGGACAACCGGAGTGTATTACTCCGGCAGAGAAGGCACCCAAAGTCATCTTTTTCGTAGGTCCCACCGGTGTGGGAAAGACTACAACAATTGCGAAGATCGCCTCCCGGTTCCGTGTGATGGAGAAGAAAAAAGTGGCATTGCTGACATCGGATACCTATCGAATTGCGGCGGCTGAGCAGTTGAGAACTTATGCCAATATTCTGGAGGTGCCTTTCCGGGTTACTTATTCTTCAGAAGAAATGGGCACAGCACTGAAGGACTTTAAGGATTATGACTATGTGCTGGTGGATACAGCGGGACATGCCTATCAGAATGAAGAGCAGCGAAATGCTGTGAGAGACTTTATTCAGAGTGTTGACCAGGCGGCAGAAAAAGATGTGTATCTTGTTCTGTCTGCCACAACCAAATACCGGGATCTTCTGGAAATTGCCAGAGCATATCAGGAGGTTTCGGATTACAAGCTCATCTTCACGAAACTGGATGAGACTTCCTGTCTGGGTAATCTGTTTAATCTTAAGCTGTTTACAGGCGCTCCCTTATCTTATGTGACCTGTGGACAGAACGTACCGGATGACATTGAAGTGTTCAACCCTCAGAAAACGGTAAAGCTGCTTTTAGGCGGAAAGGCATAGAAATAAATATGGATCAGGCACAAAATCTTAGAAATATTATAAAGGCCAATGGGCAGCCTGCACGCCCTCTGGCACGGGTGATCACGGTGACCAGTGGCAAGGGTGGCGTGGGCAAATCCAACACGGCCATCAACCTGGCAATCCAGTTAAAGCGTCTGGGGCAGAAGGTGATCATTCTGGATGCGGACTTTGGTCTTGCCAATATTGAGATCATGTTCGGTACAATTCCCCGATATAATCTATGTGACTTGATATATCAGGGAAAAAGTATCAGGGACATTATTACCTGGGGACCGGAAGAAATCGGCTTTATCTCAGGAGGATCCGGTATCACGGGAATGGCAAATTTAAGCCGGGATTACCTGACTTATATCATCCAGAACCTGGCGGAACTGGATGCGATTGCCGATGTTATTATTGTAGATACCGGAGCCGGAATTTCCGATGCCGTCATGGAGTTTCTGGTGGCAAGTGGAGAAATTCTTCTGGTGGCTACACCGGAACCCACATCCATTACGGATTCCTATTCTTTATTAAAAGCGCTGTCAAGGCATGCAAGATACAGACAGGAGGATACCAAAATCAAAGTCATTGCCAACAGAGTGCTGGATGAGGATGATGGGGTGGCACTTTTCCAGAAACTGAACGTGGTAGTGGAATTGTATCTGAAACTTCCAATGACTTATCTGGGAGAGGTTCCCCAGGATTCCCTGTTGTCCAATGCGGTTATGCAGCAGATGCCGGTTTCCATCCAGCATCCCAGTGCAAAATCAGCACTGGCCTACCAGAAAATGGCGGCGGCATTGATGAATATGGAAATCAATGGACAGGTAAAGAAGCGGGGGATGGCAGCATTCTTTTCCCATATTATCAGCGGTAAAAAATAGGATAGATCGAAACAGGAGAAGACAGTAAGATGCTAACAAATTATGTAAAGCCGGGCCAGAAAGTAGAATTACAGTATGTAGAAAGGGCAATGAGGGAAACGGGAGATACTCTGAAAAAAATATACACCAGTACGGTGTATGATGTACTCTCGGAGGATCGCCTGGAAATCATGATGCCGATGGAGAAAACAAAACTGATCCTGTTACCGGTGGATGCGGAGTTTAATATCTCTTTCTATACAGAACATGGACCTTATCAATGCTTTGTCAGGATCATTGACCGGTATAAAAGTAATAATGTATACATTCTGGTTCTGGAACTGACCAGTAACCTGCGTAAATATCAGCGTCGTGAATACTATCGCTTCAGCTGTGCGTTGGAAATGGAAGCGAGAGACCTGCTGGAAGAAGAAAAAATAGCAACGGAAAAGGAAAATTACCACCTGATTCCCGGACTTCCCTTGAAACGCAGTGTAATTGTGGATATCAGCGGAGGCGGACTCCGCTTTGTCTCTACCCAGAAATACGAAGAAAACAGTCTGATTTACTGCACTTATTATCTGATGCTGAATGGACAGAAAAAGAAATATGAGCTTGTAGGAAAAATTTTGAGCGTTAAGGAAATACAGGGGAAGACAGGCACTTATGAGCATCGGGTGCAGTATGTTAATCTGGATGTGGATGAAAGAGAAGAAATCATCCGGTATATTTTTGAGGAAGAACGAAAACACAGGAATCAAAAAGCAAACCGATAGAGAGTGTCTGAAATTGTAAAAAAAGGAAAAAAAAGATGAAAAATATCCTCGTAGTTGATGACTCTGCACTCATGAGAAGAGTGCTATGTGATATAATAGATCATGATGAAAGATTCCAAGTAGCGGATCGGGCGACCAATGGACAGGAAGCACTGGAATTACTGCTGAAAAAGAAATACGATGCGGTGGTACTTGATGTAAACATGCCGGTAATGGACGGACTTTCCCTGCTGAAAGAATTACAGCGAAGAAAGATTTCCGCCAAGGTAATGATGGCAAGTACCGACACAAAAGAAGGCGCAAAAACCACGCTGGATGCACTGGAACTGGGAGCACTGGATTTTGTGCATAAGCCGGTCAATGCGTTAAGCTGCAGGGAGGAGATGTTTAAAACCCGTATGCTTGATACCCTGGAGGCAGTTGCATCGGGACGTCCGCCTTCTTTTGGAAAAACTTTCACCTTGGAGGAAATTCAAACTTCCAAAAAAATCGTGGAGATGGTACATAAGCATGCAAGTGAAATCACCGGTAACAAGGTGGTGGCCATTGCAAGTTCCACGGGCGGTCCCAAGGCACTGCAATCCGTGATTCCCAGGTTACCTAAAAACCTGAAGGCACCAGTGCTGATTGTACAGCATATGCCTGCAGGATTTACCGCATCTTTTGCAGAACGGCTCAATACACTCAGCGAGCTGGAAGTGAAAGAGGCGGAAGAAGGAGATGTACTGAGACCGGGGTATGTGTATCTGGCAAGAGGCGGACAGCATATGAATGTGCAGACCCGTGCTGGCGGAAAATGTACCATTCATTATTCGGATGAGCCGCCCAGAGAGGGTGTGAAACCCTGTGCCAATTATATGTATGAGTCTCTGACAGGTAGTCCTTATGATGAGGTCGTATGTGTTGTTATGACAGGAATGGGGGCGGATGGAACGAAAGGAATCCAGAATTTAGCAGCAACCAAAAAGGTGCATATTATTGCACAGGAACAAAGTACATGTGCGGTGTATGGAATGCCCAAAAGCATTGTGGCAACGGGAATGGCCAACCAGGTTGTTCCGTTGGAACAGATCGCACAGGAGATTATATTAAACGTGGGGGTAAAATAAATGGACGTAAGCCAATATCTAGAAATTTTCCTTGACGAATCAAGAGAGCATATCCAGAATCTGAATACGCAGATTATGGATCTGGAGCAGAATCCCGAAAGTGAGGATACCATCAATGAGATTTTCCGTGCAGCACATTCCCTGAAAGGTATGGCTGGAACCATGGGTTATAAGAGAATGCAGACTCTGACCCATGATATGGAAAATGTCTTCTCAGAAGTCCGCAACGGAAACATCAAAGTAAAAGCAAATATGATTGATATCCTGTTTCAGTGTCTGGACGCACTGGAGGAATATGTGGACAATATTCAGAATACTGCTGATGAAGGAACCAACGATAATGCACCGTTAATCAAAATGCTCAACGATGTATTGAATGAGGGAAAAGGTGCTGCAGCAGCTCCTGCAGCAGCCGAAGCACCCAGGGAGACACCGGCAGCTCCCACAGCAGGATCCGGAGCGTTAGAGGAGAAATGGCATGAGATTAAACTGGACAGTTCCCAGATTACGGTACTGAAGGAAGCACTCGCACAGGGCAAAAAGGTATATGGTCTGACCGTAAAAGTACAGGAGACCTGTATCTTAAAGGCAGCAAGGGCTTTCCTGGTATTTAAGGCAATTGAAGAACTGGGTGAGGTTATGGTATCCTGCCCGCCCGTACAGGATATTGAGGATGAGAAATTTGATTTCGACTTTTCCCTGATCTGCATTACAGAATGCAGTCTGGACAAGCTGCTGGCAGCGGTACGGAATGTATCGGAAATCGAATCTGCCAAAGGGGCAGCATGGGATCCGAATACAGCCGTCACAGTGGAAGAGGAGCCGGAAGAGCCTAAGAAGGAAGAAGCAAAAACAGAAAAGGCAGCAGTTGCTCCTGTGGCAAACGCAGAGGCGGCACCTGCTAAGAATACAGAGAAAAAAGCAGTATCCAAACCGGTTGTAAACCGTACGGTCCGTGTGGACATTGAGAAGCTGGACTCTCTCATGAATCTGGTGAGTGAGCTGATCATTGCGAAGAATTCACTGGTTTCTGCAACCAGTTCCATCGGAAATGTGGGAAATGAATTCAATGAGCAGGTGGAATATCTGGAGAGTGTCACTACCAATTTACATGAATCTGTCATGAAGGTCAGAATGGTACCTATCGAAAGCGTAGTTACCAAGTTCCCCAGAATGATCAGAGATCTTTCCAAAAAGCTGGACAAGAAAATGGAATTATATATGTCCGGTGAGGAGACAGAACTGGATCGTACCGTAGTGGACGAAATCGGCGATCCTCTGATGCATCTGCTTAGAAACTCTGCAGATCATGGTCTGGAGAGTGCAGAGGTACGTAAAGAAAGAGGAAAACCTGAGGTTGGTTCCATCTTCCTGGATGCTTATCAGGATGGTAACAATGTCGTCATTGAAGTAAGGGATGACGGTAACGGTATTGATACAGAGGAAGTCAAGAGAAAGGCATTGGAAAAAGGCGTTGTCACCCGGGAACAGGCAGACAGCATGACGGAAAAAGAAGCCATTGAACTGTTGTTCCATGCAGGATTTTCGACTTCCGAGAAGGTTTCCGATGTATCCGGCCGAGGCGTAGGTCTTGATGTTGTAAAATCCAAAATCGAAGCCCTGAGCGGTGAAGTAGAAGTTAAGAGTAAACTGGGAGAGGGAAGTACATGGATCATCCGTCTGCCGTTGACCTTAGCAATTATCCAGGCACTGATGGTGACAGTGGGCGGCGAGAAATATGCTATTTCCCTCGGTTCCATCCAGACAATTGAGGATATTTCCCCGGCAGACATTAAGCTGGTTCAGACAGAAGAAGTGATCCATCTGAGAGGTTCTGTCATTCCGCTGATCCGTCTGAGTGAAATTCTGGATGCACCCAGCACCAAGAGCAGCGATGAGAACCTGGTGGTTGTTATCGTCAAAAAAGGCGACAAACTGGCAGGTCTGGTTGTGGATGAACTGATCGGCCAGCAGGAAATCGTTATCAAATCCATGGGTAAGTATATCAGCAAATGCAAGATGATCAGCGGCGCTACCATTTTAGGTAACGGTGAAGTTGCACTGATTCTTGATGCAAATGCGATCATCTAATAGAGGAGGGTAACGAGATGGAAGAATTAAAAGAAAAAGAAACCTATGAGACCAATCAATATATTGTGATTCAGATCGGTGAGGAACAGTACGGAATTGACATCCGTTATATTGATAACATCGTCCGCATGCAGAATATCACCCGCGTACCCAAGGTGCAGAATTACCTGAAGGGTGTTATCAATCTCCGTGGAGAGGTCATTCCTGTAATGAGCATCCGGATTAAGATGGATCTGGACGAAGATGTAATCACCAGAGCCAGCAGAATCATCATCTTAAAAATGGAGCAGCAGGGCAATATCGGTATTATTGTGGATGCCGTTAAGGAGGTTGTTACGCTGGATGCCTCCCAGATCGAAAAGGTATCCTATGATAACAAGGCAGAAAAACGTAACTTTATTAACGGTATTGGCAAATATGACGGCGGCTTGATTTCTCTTCTTGATCTGAATATGGTTGTTGTCGAGAAAGAATAGGACATAAAGAATGAGCAAACTGAATTTGGGACATGTTTCAGAAGTTTACTTTGATGTATTGAAAGAAATAGGCAATATCGGAGCAGGTAATGCGACTACAGCACTTGCCCAGCTGCTCCAGTGCAAGGTAGATATGAAGGTTCCTCAGGTGAAACTGCTGGAGTTCAAGGAATTAGGTTCACTGATGGGTGGAGAAGATCAGGTGATGATCGGAATCTATCTGGCAGTAGAGGGCGATATCACAGGAAGCATCATGTTTATTATGACCAATGATACGGGAAAACATCTGACTGAGAAACTGATGGGAATGAAATCCGATTCTGATCAGTTCAATGAAATGGAACTTTCCGCACTCAGGGAGGTTGGCAATATCATTACGGGATCCTATCTGAATTCTCTTTCCATGATGACCAACCTGAAGATCTATCCTTCGGTGCCGGAATTATGCATTGATATGGCAGGGGCCATTCTGTCAGTACCGGCAATTGAGTTTGGAACAATCGGGGACGATATCCTTTTGATTCAGACACAATTTCTTGATGAGGTAGAGTTAAATGGATATTTCATTCTGATTCCGGATTTGGAATCTTACGAAAAGATTCTCTCCTCTTTGGGAATCACGCTTTAACAAAGGGAAAGAGCGGCGGGAAGATATGGCAAATATAATTAAAGTGGGGATGGCTGATCTGAATACCTGCGTTAGCCCTGATGGAATTACTACGCTGGGATTGGGATCCTGTGTAGGGATTGCCATCAGAGATCCCCTTACGAAGATTGGCGGACTGGCACATGTTATGCTGCCTGATTCCACAGAAATAAAAAATAATTTAAACATTTACAAATTTGCAGATACAGGAATTGAAGAACTGGTGCGGTTACTGGTAGAAAAAGGTGCATCCAGAGCGCGTCTGGTGGCAAAGATTGCCGGTGGCGCCCAGATGTTTGCTTTTCAGAACAAATCAGATCTGGTCCGGGTGGGTGAACGCAATGTACAGGCCAGTAAGAAAAAACTTGCGGAGTTGAAAATTCCTATTCTTGCGGAGGATACCGGAGAAAATTTCGGACGGACTGTTATTTTTTATCCGGAGACAGGTGATTATGTGATCCGTACTGCGGGTAAACCAGAACGTGTAATCTGATCGGGGAGAAAAGAAGGGCTGGAACTGTGGCAGACAAAGAAAAAAAACAACAACGGGGAAAAGAAAAAACGGATAAGCGTAAGTTTATACCGCTTATTTTGATGCTGACAGCGGGTCTGATAGCCAGCTGTCTGGCATTCCTTTTTAACTTTAGCTTGAAAAAGACATTGGCTGTGCTGATCATTGTCCTGGTTTTCTTTTATTTTTTAGGTTCTCTGCTCATGTATGTACTTATGCGCTTTGAACAGGAAAATAAAAAGGCTGCTTTTGATGAAGGGGAGGTCGTTGAGAAAGAAGGCACCGGAGAGCAGGATCAGGATGGAGAAGCTTCAGAGGGAGAATAATTAGTTGGAGGATGCGATGGACGAGGCAGGCAGAAGGAAATTATGGGATTCCTATATGCGGAACCGAACTCAGGATATCCGGGAAAAGATTATTTTGGAATATGCACCGTTGGTAAAAGTGGTAGCCGGCCGTCTGAGCATGTACTTAGGATATAATGTGGAATACGATGATCTGGTGAGCTACGGAATATTTGGTCTGATTGATGCGATCGACAAGTTTGACAATAAAAAAGATGTCAAGTTTGAGACCTATGCAAGTCTTCGCATCCGGGGGTCTATTCTGGATCAGATCCGGCAGATGGACTGGATTCCCAGAACAGTGCGCCAGAAACAGAAAAAAATAGACACGGCAATTCGCGAGATTGAAAGCGCTACAGGACAGAGCGCAACGGATGAACAGATTGCGGCGAAACTGGAAATCTCAGAGGAGGAGCTGGTAACCTGGAATTCCCAGATGAAGGTGACCAATCTGGTCTCTTTAAACGAATACATGGAGACCGGAAGTGAAATCGGTTTTGACACGGAGCACACACATACTACCAGCCAGTTTGACTCTCCGGAGGTGGCACTGGAGAAAGAAGAATTAAAGAAAATACTGGTGGAATCTCTGGAATTACTGACAGAAAAAGAAAAAAAAGTAATCCTGCTGTACTATTATGAGGATTTGACTTTGAAGGAAATCAGCAGCATTCTGGAGGTATCCGAATCAAGAGTATCGCAGCTGCATACACGGGCACTGCAGAAAATGCGTACAAAGCTTGGAAACTATATGGGAATCTTACTACGTGATAATTAATGACGGAGGAAAGGCGGATGCAGAACGCATATTTTCAACTGGTAAACAAAGAGGATGGAACCTGGCTGAAACTGTTTCCGGCCGTGGATGGCGGAGAAAAATTAGTATTCTCCGAAGTATCCGAATATCTGGAGTCTCATAAGATATCCTGTGATACGACAGAACTTTATAAACTCATGGATTCACAGAGCCACGAACAGAGTATGCGCCTGTGTATGCAGCCGGTTAGACCAGAACGAGAGTCATACAGCCTGTCCCTGGAAAAGGATGGCCTGGAGGCTGTCGTTCGTTTTTATGCACCCACAGAAGGAGCAGAGCTGCTTACCAAGGATGAGTTTATGAAAGATCTGCAGTATAGAAGAATCGTGAACGGAATTGACGAGTCCGTCATTGATGCCTTTTTTGCAGACAGGAAATATTGCACGGATTATGTGGTAGCCAGAGGCTGTCTGCCGGAAGAAGGAAAAAGTGCAGTGGTGGAGTATTTTTTTAATACCGACCCAAAGGCAAAACCTACGGTAAATGAAGATGGGAGTGTGGACTTTTTCCATCTGAATACCATCAATCATTGCGAGGCAGGGGAGCTGCTGGCAAAACTGGTTCCTGCCGTACCCGGAAAGCCGGGCAAGGATGTGACGGGAAAAGTGATTCTTCCCCGTGAAGTGAAGACAACCAAACTTCATTATGGGCGCCGTATCCGTTTTGAAAAAGCGGAGGACGGGACAGAAGCAATCTATTCGGAGGTAAACGGACATGTATCCCTGGTGGGAAATGATGTGTTCGTATCGGATGTCCTGGAAGTAGAAAATGTGGACATTTCAACGGGAAATATTGACTATAACGGCAGTGTGCAGGTAAATGGAAATGTCTGCTCTAATTTTTCCGTAAGGGCAAAAGGAAATGTGGATATTCATGGCGTAGTGGAAGGTGCTGCTGTGGAAGCCGGCGGTAATATTATCATCGTCCGTGGCATGAATGGTATGGGTAAGGGAGTGCTGAAAGCAGGCGGCAATGTGGTTGCCAAGTTTCTGGAGAGCGCCACTGTGGAGACGGATGGTAATGTGACCTGTAATTCCATCATGCACAGCACAGTTTTCTGCCGTGGTGAGGTGACGGTTACAGGAAAACGAGGGTTTATCGCAGGTGGCAAAGTCTGTGCGGCCAAGCGGATCACCGTAAAAAATCTGGGATCTCCCATGGGTGCAGATACGATCGTGGAGGTCGGAACGGATCCAAAAGTAAAGATTAAATTTGTGGAATTGACCAAAAAGGCATCAGAGGCAGAGAAAATACTGCGAAGTCTGGAACCGATTCTGACGAATTTTGATGACAAGATTAAACGGGGAATCCGGCTGAGCGAAAGTGAAGCAAAATATCTGGAATCTCTGCTGCAGCTGCGAAGGATCAAGAAATTGCAGTTAGACAGTGCAAATCAGGATCTGGAACCCATTAAGGAAAAGCTAAAGGAGAAAAAGGAATCCTGTGTTGTGGTAAGCGGTGAGGCTTATCAGGGAACCAAAATCTGTATATCAGATGTGTCCATGGTAATACAGAATACAGTGAGAGCATGTAAATTCGTGTATTTACGTGGAGATGTGAAAATGCAGGGACTTTACAGTTAAACAGGAGGCATATATGGCAATTGGACCGATCGAATTGCAGGGTACGGTACTGCGTACACAGGATTATACACAGCTGAAGCACCAGGAAGATACCAAAGGAGTTGTAGACCAGTCCCATTTTCAGGATCAGTTGAAAAGGGAAGTGGATGACCGGAGCTACCAGGTAAGTTCTAAGGAACGTGCGGAAAACCAGATGAAGAAGTTCGATGCAAAGGAAAAGGGCTCCAATGAGTATCACCGTCAGAATGGTGATAAAAAAAAGAAGAAAGAGGAAATGCCGGAACGGGGGCGTGTTATTTTAAAACATCCCGGCGGCTTTGATGTAAGTATTTAGACGAGGAAACAAAAGATGAGCATGGCACAGATTGTTTTATTGATAATCGGAGTGATCCTGTTTGTGGCGGGTTTTATTATTCCGGAAAAAAGACAGGAGCTGAGCCCGCAGTTCAGGGAAGAGGCGGAGCAGGAGGCTAAACGCCTGGTGGAAGAGGCGGTGGATAAGGCAAAGGAAAATCTGCAGGATTCCACAGACGAGACGATACAGTATGCAATTGAGAAGACAGAACGGGCACTGGAGCGGATTACCAATGAGAAGGTGATGTCCATCAGTGAATATGCAGACACGGTGATCGAAGATATCAATAAGAATCATAAGCAGGTACTTTTTCTTTATGATATGCTCAATGATAAACAGGAGTCAATCAAGAAATCTGTCAGTGAAGCGGAAGGAAAAGTTAAAAAGCTTGAACATAAGCTGGAGCAGACGGAGCAGCCTGAAATAAAAGAAAACGAATCGGAACAAAAAAAGGAAGAGGTTAAAAAGGCAGAGCCCAGGAAAACCAGAACCCGCAAAAAACCTGAGCCGAAGACATCTGCAGCACAGGCTTCCAACGAGAGCTTTGAAATCCTTACGGTAGAACAACTGACTCAGCAGGATGGCAAGGTAATCGGAGAGGACAAAGCAGAGAACGCGGCGGAACAGGTTCCGATGCCCAAAGTGGATCTGCCTCTTTTACATGCAGAGGGAACAGAGAGCGGAGGAAACAGTAACGAACAGATCTTAAAGCTGCACCGGGAAGGCAAATCCAATATGGCGATTGCCAAGGAACTGGGACTGGGAATCGGCGAAGTGAAAATTGTAATTGATCTGTTTGAAGGGACGAAGTAAGTATGAAATTAAGGACATATTTAAGAGGTCTGGGACTGGGGCTGATCGTTGCGGCACTGGTTACCGGAGTCGGTTCCCAGCAGACCATGAGCGATGAACAGATAAAGAGCCGTGCAAAAGAACTGGGGATGATGGAAGGCCATACCTATCTGAACCAGGTAGATGCTGCGATAGAAACGGAAGAAACCGCGGAAACGGAAGAAACCACAGAAACGGAAGAAACC
>CAKRNW010000037.1 GCA_934371505.1 uncultured Lachnospiraceae bacterium | reverse complement strand
TCTACTAGGTGTATCTGCACCATTAGATGGTCGTCTAAATTTATGCCAGTATTCTGCTAAGCTGCTTGCTGAAGTATTCTCTACTACATTTTGCCATCCATGCTTCTGTACCATTATCTTAGGTGCTGTGCTTACATTTTGATTCTTTAATGATACTGATATGCTATCATCTAATAATTTGAAGTTACTACAGTAATCTGTGTGTCCACCACAATATGTAGTATCACCACTGTGGTCTGTTGTTCCATCTGCTTTCTTTTTATCGTTGCTATGGTTTGTCATGTTACCACAATTATCTGTGTAGGAATGTCCACTACAGCTTGATAAACTAAATGCTCCACTTGTCCATCCAAAACTGTGACTGTTGAACCCATTTGTTTTTGATGATTCACTGAATCGAACTCTCTTTGTCAAACTTGCCTGTGAAATCTCAAAATCTCCAGTGCCTCCACTACTTCCTGATGTTTTCTCTAACAATACATATAAGCATCTCTCTGCACCTGATAGCTGCACTGTTTTTTCTGTTGTTCCTGTCTGTGTTACTTTGCCGGGTATACTGCTTTCCCATGTTAAACTATTTATATTTGTAGATGTTTGATTACTTATCTTCCAGCCTACTACTTTATAGGATTGCTCATTTTCTACTATAATCTTGCTAGCTATATTTTTTATATTGTAGCATCCTGCATCTATGTAGGTGTTTCCTCCATTGTTACTGTATCTATAGTTTTTAACTATTATATACGCTCCATCTGATTCGTCTGCTGGAGGTGCTGGTGTATCTCCTTTTGATTCATCATAGGTTGTCTGGTCTTCACTTTCCACAACTTCATTATTCCAAACAGAAATGATACCACTTGCACTATTCATAATTGTTGTGTTGGTTTGCTTGCCCGATGGACATGGACTTAAGCCTAACTGGCTAAACTCAAATTTCATGCAATTCGCATAAATATTATTCGTATATTTTCTAAATTTCTCTGAACCATATTCTCCACATTTATATTCTTCCTGCGCTTTCGCCCATCCAGTTGATGTGGCTACTAGGGTCTCTCCCGCATGCGTTCCATTATCCATTCGAAACCAATATACGCCCTCAAATATGAGGTATTGGTCTTTGTTGGAAGAAAGGAAGGATTTGGCTACTTTTTCGTCGAAGTAATTTTTAATAAGGTCAATAGCATAATAAATATTATTACCATTCGTGTCCTTACCAGTTATTTCAAGCAATTTATTCTTTAAAGCCGCTCCATTTCCATTCCCATTCTTTTGGAAAGGTGTTGGTACATTATAAATTACTTTAAATATTGTTGGTTCTTGGTTGCCAAACTTCGATTTCTCGTAACTAAAATTTGCATTTGCTGGTGGCGTTTTTGCTCCGTCTATCCCTGCCTCTACAACTTGGGTAAGTAAATTACCATTTTTATCTACTATGTAAATGAGATAAGCTGCTTTGGTATAACTCGCTCCATCCGTTACATTTTGTTGACCTCCTGTTCCAGTGTCTCCTGTTCCATTACCATCATTATCTGCATAAGCAGTGAGTGGAATTGATAGTGTTAATAATATTACAAGTATGAATGATAAAATTCTTGTCAGTCTTTTTTTCATCCCTCTACTCTCCTCTCTTAAAAGTGTTAGAGACTCACTTTCGTGAGCCTCCATAAACTAAAAATTGATATGTTCTATTGTAAGTTGCCTCCCCCTATACCAGTTCCTCTGATATCACCAGGATCATTTCGGTTTTCTCGACTTGATCCATCACCAGTGCCACTTGGTGTTACTGTTTGCTCGGTGCTTGGGGGTGCTTGCTCTGGTTGCTTTGCTGGTTGCTGGGGTGCTTGCTCTACTGCTGGGGTTTGCGCTGGTTGCTGGGGTGCTTGCTCGGGTTGCTGGGGTGCTTGTTCTTCCTCGGTGATTTCCTCATCCTTTGACTCGGGGATATATTCATCCCCCGTTCCATTCCCTACGATATTTTCTTCTGGGATCTCTATGTTTGTGGATTCTATGTGATTTCCTTGAGATGATGTTGTATATTCAGAATTGGTGTAGAAGGTGTCTGTGGCGTTTAGGAATAGGGTGATTGCCTCCGATTTGGTGATTCCCTCATCCCATGCGATATCTTCTTCCACAATAAACCCTAACCCGATTGCTCGTGCAAGGGTGTTGTACATCTCTGTGGGTAACCCTTTTTCTGGAATACTTATCGCATCCTGGAAACTAATAGCTCCTCCATCTTTTAGTGTTACTAGGGTTACGCCCTCCGCTGATTTGTCCTCTTTACCCGCATCCATTAAGCGCTCGGTGTATTGTTCATTGAAGATGTATTTGGTCAGCATGTAAATGTATTCGCCTCTTGACATGGTGCTTTCAAAAGACTTTTCATTTAAACCATTTGAAGTATTGATGTAGCAATAATTATCCATTGGTGCTGCAAAATCGGTATATATTGTTTCACCTACTTTTGCTGCGAAATCACTATCGGTTTCTGGTGCCTGTGATTCATTGACTGGTGTGGTTGCTCTCATTACAAGGGTCATTGCCTGTGCTCTACTGATTGTGGAGTCTCCGTCAAACTGTCCGTCTGCCTGATCTGGTAATAATTCAAAGTATGCATTAATTACTGCCGGAATACTTTGATTATCTTCAATGTCTGCATAATTATCAGATGCAATTGACTCAATTTTTTCTGACTTTTCTGTATCTCTTATTGTGTCAATAAATAAATTGGTGCTTCCTAAAGCATTAAATAATGTATTATTCTGATTTGCATTTCCTGTTTCATCTGTATAGATGATTCCAGTCTTGGTACCATCTTCTGATACTGTGACTCCAAGCAGTTCCTCAAATGCTTTTCTTAACTCTGGATGTGTTTCAAGGGATGATAGTTGAAGCCATGGGAGAAGCTCTACTGCTGAATCCTCTGTGGTATCATAATCGGGGACTGCATACTCCAGTTCTATTTCTGTCGATTCTTGAAGCATGTTGTATGTATCCTGCTTTGTTGCTGATGCACAACCGAAAAGTTGTGATGCGATAATAACCATTGTAATTGTTGGTAAGATTACCCTTTTAATTTTCATTATTGCCAAAATGCCATTTATCTTTTTATGCTCAACTAATTTTCTATATTTCATAATGTTAAATTCTCCTTTGTCTAAAATTATTATCTTAATCATATCATACAAATTTACTATAACCAACAACTTTATAATTGCTGGTAATAGTAAATCAAATGACTATCTATATATTATTTTTTCCGAAACAAATTCTTCTGTATTTTGTTCTCCACACTGCCTTATAGGTCTGAGAGAATATATTGTATCTACAATAAGGACAGCCCGTTTTAAATTCTATTCTGTTAGCAATCGTACTGCTCCACGTTGCAGAACATTTTGTACATCTCCATATAATTCTTTTTGAAGAGCCAGAAGAAAAATACTCTGGTTTTGCTCCATTGTTTAGCTCAATATCCCATTCATCTCCTATGCATTTGTATTTTACCATGATGTTGTTATCAATAGGTCTAAGCATCCTATCACTCGATTTCATAACAATCTCATTGTAATCAACGTTGACATTGCTATATCCAAGAAGTTCATATACTTTCATTAAGACTTGCCACAATGTCTCATCCTGCCCTGCTTGGTTAAACTTATAAATTATGGTGTCATTATCAACCGTAATAGGAATATATTTTTTCTTTTCTATTATTTCAATAAATCTTATTCCCTTATCCTTGCAATAATCTCTTTTTAAATAATCTTTCTTTGAATACTCTGTATGCCAGAACTCTCCAGAATACTCAATATACGTGTTAATACTCGGAATAACAATGTCAAATTCCATTTTTCCATCTACCTTAACTCTGTTCTCTGCATCTGGAAAATATTGTTGCAATCCATAAAATATAAACTGTTCCGAATATGATGTACCTTTTGTACGACATTTGCTACATCCAACACTATAAGATACTCTATTTCTAATTGGCAACTGATATTTGTTACCACATCGATAGCACTTCCACCAGACCTTTTTACCACTACCACGGAACACATCTTTTGGACTTATTGGATTACCTAATTCATCAAAATTCATTTCATAATCCCATTCTCTCAGAATAAGCCCTCCCTTTTGATTATTATTGCACCAATCCATTAGACTCCTTCCTTTTATAGGTATATTTACTCGTGTATCAGTACACTTTCTTTTAGTACAATTTCTTGCACACACAGGACAATCATGACCTCTTTGTGTTCTTTCCCTAATTTCTTGTTTAAATTCCTTACCGCATCTAGAACACTTCCACCAAAATTTTAATCTAGTACGATTATGACCAATGTCTTTGATACTAAGCGGATTGCCTGCTTCATCAGAATTTTTATCCATATCCCACTCTTTTGCTAAGAGCTCTCCTCGTTCTCCATGACTATTGCACCAACTCTCCAAAGACCATTCGTCCTGTTTATCTGCTGTTTCAAGGAAACTAAATTCATCCCACAAGTCCATACTCTCCATCACTTGCCACCTTCCTTTTCAGCTTTTTTAACTCTGCTGTAGAATGTACCTCTATTGATTCCTAACAGCTTAGCGGCTGCGACCGCTGTGATCTCTCCAGCTTTCCATGATGAATAAACCTCATCCCAATTTTCAAGCTCCATTGCCTTACGTCCTTTGTATCTTCCTTCACGTTTTGCGATTGCAATTCCTTCTCGCTGACGCTCCAAAATGTTCATTCGCTCAAACTCTGCAATCGCACCTATGACTGTTAACATTAGCTTTCCTGTTGGTGTGCTTGTATCAAGATTTTCCTTAAGACTGACAAGCTTAACCTTTTTCCCATTCAGCAAGTCCACAATATCCAACAGATCCTGCACACTCCTTGAAAGTCTGCTGAAATCCATCACAAAGATTTCATCTCCCTCACGTACAAAATCCAACATTAGCTGTAACTGTTCTCTTTTTGTGTCTTTACCAGACACCTTTTCAATGTACCACTTCTCAATATCAAAGTGTTTTAATGCCTCAACCTGTCTTGCCTCGTTCTGCTCTACTGTGCTGACACGTATATAAGCTACTCTCATACGTCCATCCTCCTGCTTATTTTGAATTGATTTCAAATAAACATTGAAATAGGCTACACCCATTCCAGACACTTCCATATTTTTCAATTTTGTTTAAATTGAATTAGACGTCATGAGCATTTAACACCTTTTCCAACATGTAAATTTAAAATCACCCTTACTTCCAAAATAAGCAGAATTACATGTACTTCTTATAATGCCATAAGTACCTTTTATTTTTGGCAGTGCACTTACAAAATATGTTTGTATCATCTTTTCTATTTATAGGCATCCTTATTATTACTTAAACATACCGGATGCCTATTATTTTATTTACTAATTAGCTCTCCACCATCTAGGTACTGTTTCCAATAATGATACGCTCCCTTATCATCAATAAACTCTATCATCCAGCCATCATCGTCTGCTCCTCTCTCCCAAAAATCTTGATATGTAATCTCTGCAATCACATAATCTCTACCATTAACTCTTACGACATCTCCTATCTTACACTGCACATTACTCATTAAAAAATCACCCCTTTCAAAAGATTGGGGTGATTGTAACGCCTTGATATGTAATTGTAAATTGGTGAATGTGACGGACTTATTATTTCAAATCCACAATACATTTTTCCATAGTCCGGCTTCAAAAATTTTTACCACAATTTATTCACATAAAACATATATTTTTTGATAATGTAGCAAATAATCTAATGTAACCTTATTTTTCCTCGAAGCCACATATCGAATTATCAACTAGTCCAATATCCAAATCAGCTAATGTAATATTGATTTTCCAATGACATTAAACTCTTCCATTTTCAAAAATTTTTCACTATCCATGTTGCAATCTCCATGTAATCACTCTTAAATTTTGGCAGATTGGCATAAAAAAATGACACCGCCATTTCTGACGATGCCATTTGTTTTTGCTTCACTATTCCTTTACATTTTTTGCTTCTTCAGTCTTGCATCTTCCACCACAATTACATTTTTCCTATGCAACCACTGTGCTATATCGGAAATCACAACTCCCTTCTGATGTGACTTCCTGCTGTTCACAAAGTTGTGGAAATATTGATGCTTTCTATAACAAACCGCAGTCATGGCATTCTGTGTATTGCACCATTTCCACCACTTATGGTGCACCTCAAGCCACTTCGGCATTTTTACATGTACATTATCATATAGAATAATGCTCATGATGCTCCTATAAACCGCTCTGTTGTCAAGTGTACAACACTTGATTATTCCGGTTCGATTCTCAATATACCAATAATATTGAGACAATATTTCTATTAAGTTTATCCTCTTCTCACTTCGAGTAGTGATAAACTCATTTATGATTACTCCGTACCCGTCCTGCACATGCATCCATACGAAGTTTGTGCCAGCTATACGGAAATAAGCATTTGTCGAGTCCTTATGAACTCCTTTGGCACTTACTGCCTTTTTGCACACGATAGGCTGTAGTACACCTAAACCTATCAGTGCCAATATTATGTTGAGCTGGATTCCAAATAAGCAATCCCTTATCCTCATGTTGTTATTGTTTACCTGCTGCTTTTTCATCTTTCTTTTCCTCCATATTCTTATTTTTTTCTGATGCCAGCACAGCATCAATAAGTTGTTCTGGTATCACGTTGTGGTTATTCACTCCGTTCCACCAGAACTCCTCTGTTCCATCCGGTCTTATCAATTTTCCGGATATCTCTTTTTCGTCCATGTCTCACCTCTCTTTCTATAAATCCATTTGTATTTTTGATGTAGCCTTATTCCCTATAAATTTCAGTTCCATCAAAAATTTAATTACATTAACCTTTTACCCATACGTCAAAAAATACGTCACATTTATAAACATCTCTAAACACTTTAAACATCACTCTCCCAGTCTGCCTATAAAATGCAAAACCCGGATTCTTAAAGAACCCGGGTTATTGATATATGTATACAAATTGGCATTATGGCAATCGTCTTTCCTACTGCTCGTTGACTTTTCCTGCTCCATGTACATATGGATTTCATTTAGAAGATTGAAAATGAAATCCATACGTTGCTCTTTCCTATTTCTCAACTTTGATAAACTGCTCCCCACAGTCCATACACAATACATTGATATCCTTTGTTGCTCTGAACGTGTTACCACATGAAGGACAGATGTACTTTCGTGTACTGCTCTTTGGTTTCTTGTTGCCATCTTCTCCACCAAGTCCATCTATCCCTTTTCCGCCAGTCAAACCATTACTTCCATCTGCTCCCCAGCTACTGTAGTAACCATCCCTATTGATATCCAATGGTTTTTCTATCCCATTACTATGAATCATCTCTATAAACTCTAAGCTTGGTTCTGTAACACTCCAGCCTATATAAGGAGCCTTGCTTATTATTAAGCCTCTTGCTTCTGCTTCACGTTTAAAGTTTTTATTATGATATCTACCACTTTGTGATGTGTCACTTATACCATTCAATGCACAATAATAGTGAACCATTTCATGACACAGTGTTGCACACACATTTTCAATTCTTCTGTCCAAATGCTCTGCACTTATATTTATCTCATGCAAACGCTCCTCTTCCAAACGCCATTCCTTATTTACTGTATAATGTCCGTATGTTCTTTTGCTTGACATAATACATATTACGATAGGTGGTAGCTCACCATTAAAATAAACTCTGTTCAAAACTTCAAAGGCATACTCTAACATCTCTTGGTAGTTCTTTAACATTTTTCTTTTCCCCCTTAAAACTGTTGAGGGCACCAGCCAATTTCTGACTGATGCCCTTATCAAATCTATTTAAACTTCATCCTGTCTGCACATGTCATAATACTCACAACCTAAGCAGCAATGCCTACAGTCTTTCTTTCTGCTCTTAAAAATCCAATGTAATAATCTCTCCATCATGTTTCTTACCTGTCCTTTCCTTAACTTCTGAATTTATTCTAACACTGATATTTTCTGGTGTCTGTAGTGTTTGTGCCGGAAATAAGACCTTGTTTTTATAGTATCTGTCGCTTTTATGTATATGCTGTAATATTGGCAATTGGCATTATTTATATAAACTATTACAAGTTGTTATATTTATTTTTAAAGATATATTGAATCTCTATTCTGTTGAAGTTATGTACATATTTATATATTTTATATGTCATCTTCTTGGCAGTGCACTTACAATTTTATTTACAAATAAAAATATCCCAGATCATCAACATTTATCTGCTGAAACTCTGGGATATATCGCACGTTTTATTCGAACTGCTCTTTGACTTCATCATTGTAGAAAATGCCACATTTGATGTTTTCCTCTTCTAATTTTTCTTTGATATATTCAAAGATTGTTGTGTCTCCTGTTTTTGCTTCGCTTGTAGTCTTAAACCAATCCTCGTAAGCCTGTTCGGCTATCTGCTTTGCCCGGTCTCCATCTTCACTTTGGGATAAAGTGATCACAAAATCTATCCATGGATTTAATTCACTGTAAACATGTAAGTATGTATATTTCTCTACCATCTCTGTTTTACTCCTTGTATCTTATTTGCTTACCCTAGTAAACTCACCATGATTTCTACAATCGTATCATGGAATATAATCACAACTAAAATTGCTATGATTAAAATTTCTATTATCTTTGCTGTTTTCATCTGGCTTTATCTCCAATTTTTATTGCCGGGGATACAACTTTCATTGCATCCCCAGACTTCTTATGCAATTGTGATTTTATCTGTTGTCCGGTTGTATATGTAAACATTATTGCTTAAGATATCTTGGTCACTTACTACGGTTTCATTGACTTCTTTTACCATTTCTCTTAATTCTTTGGTGTTCTTAAGTTCATCCTCTACATCGATTATTATGCACTCATGTATACTGCTTGGTAAAATTGTCAAGGTTTCTTTTTCCTGTTCCTCTGCAAATTGTTTCAGTCTGTCTTTCTGTAACATTGCTACTGCACCATGTAATTTCAATCTGTTTGTGAGTACATATATATCAAACAAGTTTTCAATATCTCCAAATAATGACATATCCACATACTCACTCATGTTTGCTACAACAACATCTCCCTTAATATTTTCTAAGGCATTGTCAATCAATTCCTCTGTGTCAACTTTCCAAGTCTGTTGTAAATTATTCTTTACAGTGATTGTTGCATTTCCCTCAATCTCTTCTTCCATTTCCAAAGATATATATGCAACGATTGCCAGGTCTAAAAATCTTCTATGCGGTATTTCTTTCAGAAAGTCTCTGTTCAACTCATAGTTAATAAGCTTTGCTCTCAAATTTTCTTTGATGCTCTCATAATCTAAAATCTTACTAATGTCAAAACTCTGCTCCGGCTTGTTTTCTTCATAAACCCTTTCCAGTCTGTCTAAAATATATTCCATGCCAGTATCCTCATATACTTCGTAATACGGCTCAAGATATATTGTCGCACTTATATTTATTTCATCTTCCAACACTGTTAAACCGTATAATACGATTCCATTGTTCTTATTGAGTTTCTGTACGATCACACTCTTCTCAATCCTTTTCTCAAACTCTGCCCTCACTGCCTCTGCAAATTCTTCCATGGTTTCAAATCTCTTTTCATTCATTTTTTTAATCTCCTTTAGAATTATTATTTTCTAATTCTCGTGGAGGGTAACGCTGAAAATCAGATTGTTCAATAGTGATTTTAGCCGGACTTTACACAAAAAGATTAGTGCATTTGCCCTAACTTAAAATTCTCTTATAAACAAAAAAAGACCAACTACCCTTTCGGATAATTGGTCTAACCTTTGTCTTTTAGTAGTCAAACAGTAGTCAAACTACTTTTCCTATGCCCGGAAACCCTTTAAAATCAAGGTTTATTCGCAAACATATGGCATCAGAGCTACGTGACGAGCTCTCTTGATTGCTGCGGTCAGTGCTCTCTGATGTTTTGCGCAGTTGCCGGTGATACGACGAGGAAGGATCTTACCTCTCTCAGACACGTATCTCTTTAACTTTGCAGTATCTTTGTAATCGATTACGTTATCTTTTCCACAGAATACGCAAACTTTTTTTCTTCTGCGCATGCCGCCTTTTCTTCTCATAGGAGAATCAGACTTCTCGGTCTTATTAAAAGCCATAGTATTGCCTCCTTCTTAAAATCTGTTTTTAGTTAAAGGGCAGTTCTTCTTCAATTCCATCCGGAATATTCATGAAACCGTCACTTGCTCCCATGGGAGCCGGACGAGAGGAATTCTGACTGCTGCCGGAGAAACCCCCATCTCCGCCGGACGCATTCTTGCTCTCCGCAAATTCCTGTTCCTCAACTACCACATCTGTCGTGTAAACCTTTACACCATCCTTATTGGTATAACTACCGGTCTGGATTCGCCCGGTAACCGCAATCTTCGTTCCTTTACGGAAATACTTCTCAGCGAACTCTGCTGCTCTGCCGAACGCAACGCATCCGATAAAGTCAGCAGACTGCTCGTCATTGTTGCGGTTGAACCTGCGATCAACTGCGATCGTATATCGTGCAATTGCAGTTGAGTTCTCCCCCTGGGAGTAACGAACCTCAGGATCTCTTGTCAATCTACCCATAAGAATTACTTTATTCATACCCGTTCTCTCTTTTCTTTATTTCTCGTCCTGTCTGACAACTAAATAACGAATTACGTTATCCATGATGCGAACACGGCTCTCGATCTCAGCGGGAACAGTGGGCTCTGCGTCAAACTGAATGAAGTAGTAGAACGCTTCCTTCATCTTCTGAACATCGTAAGCAAGTCTCTTCTTACCCCACTCGTCAACATTGGTGATCTGACCACCGAATCTCTCGATCAGGGCTTTGCACTGCTCAACAGTAGCTGCTCTCTCATCGTCTTCGATCTTAGCGCTGACAACGACGGCTAATTCATATTTGTTCATGCTTGTACCTCCTTTTGGTCTCTGGCCCCTGTCTCATGCAGGAGCAAGGAAATTATTGTATCACGGAGAAATATGATAACATAGAATTTTGCCAAAAGTCAAGCTTTTGCATGAATTTCCCTGATGTTTTTTTCCACCTGTTTCCGTGGAATCATAATCTGATGACCGCAGCCGCAGCACTTTAACCGGAAGTCCACGCCCACGCGCAGTACCTCCCACTCCTTGCTGCCACAGGGATGCTGTTTTTTCAGGCGAACAATGTCGCCAACGTTAATCTCCATCTGTCGTTCCTGCCTTTATGGTAATGAATACCTGAATCATTTTCTTACGCAGCAAAACAGCAAGTGTTTTACTGCTGTGTTAATGGTAATCCAACACTTCCCCGATGCTGCCCTGGATGACCAGGTTTGCAATGCTGTCCCTGGGTGTAGGGGTCTTGTTAATCAGCACCAGCTTATTTCCCCGGTAATAATCGATGAGTCCCGCCGCCGGGTAAACCGCCAGGGAGGTGCCACCGATGATTAACATATCCGCATGGCGGATGGCATACACTGCATCCTCCAGCGTCTGCTGGTCAAGTCCTTCCTCGTAAAGCACCACATCCGGTTTCACGATGCCGCCACAGGTGCAACGGGGAATCCCTGTGGAATTTTTCACAAACTCCACATCGTAGAATTTTCCGCATTCCTCGCAGTAGTTCCGCAGGACACTGCCGTGAAGTTCCAGCACATGTTTTGAACCTGCCGCCTGGTGCAGTCCGTCGATGTTCTGGGTCACCACCGCCTTTAATTTTCCCTCCTGCTCCCACTGCGCCAGCTTTTTGTGGGCTGCATTGGGTTTTGCATCCAGATACAGCATCTTGTCCCGGTAAAACCGAAAAAACTCCTCGGTTCTCTCCCGGAAAAAGGTGTGGCTCAAAATCGTCTCCGGAGGATCGTCGTACTTCTGATGATAAAGGCCGTCCGTACTGCGGAAATCCGGGATGCCACTCTCGGTGGAAACACCGGCTCCGCCAAAAAATACAATGTTATCGCTTTCCTCTACCCATTTCTTTAAGGTTTCCAGTTCTGTCATTCTTTTCCCCATTTCTGCGCACGCTTTTTTGCGCATGACGAGTTTGTGTCAAGTATGCGCAGACACAAATCTCGAGATTGAAAAATTTTATTTTTCAATCTTTCCCTCAATCCATTGCTCCAATACGCTGGCGCGGCTTGCCCAGGTATGGTCTTTCCGTGCTGTGTGATAGGCCTCGTCCCTGATATCCTGTAAGGTCTTTTGTCCCGGTTCTTCCAAGAGTCTGCCCACCTTCTCCGGCACCACTTCCATGTGGGCGGGATTGTACAGCAGTACATTCTCCTCGTCCTTAAGGATTTCCTCCAGATAAAGGCTGGAGTCCGTGAGGCAGACCGCCCCGTTTAACATGGTGTTAAAAATTCTGTCATGGGCACCGTCCTTAAACCAGGGCATCACATTGACGGAGATTCTCGACGCCATGATTTTTTCCAGACATTCCTGGGAATTCAGGGGGCCTCCCCACAGCAGATTTTCTTTCCGGCTGCAGACCAGTTCATCCCAGCCGCCACCGTAGACCTCCACCTTGAAACCGCCGTCCACCAATGTCTGGATAATTTTGCCCCGCATCACATTCCGCACATAGAGGTCGATAAAAATCAGGTTGGGAATGGTCTGTTTCAGCTCTGCCTCCGTCACCTCCGGGATTTCCCGGCGGATATGCCGCTCTGCCACATCCTCCAGGGTCAGGTTGGGGTTCTGCAGCAGCTCCCCGATTATTCCCCGATAGAAATCGCCGTATTCCTGCCCGTTCCGGTCAATGTATTTGTCGAAATGGTCAGGGGGCGTATAGTTTCCCGTAAAGCAGAAATCGCTCCTTTTTTTCTCCCAGGGAATCAAGTCCTCATAGCTACACACCGGCGTACCTGCCAGAGGCAGAAAGTAATCGCTGTGGATTTCCGGGAAAAATCGTTTCATGTAGTCCCGGTGCTTTCGGTCGATGCTGATATGATAGTAGTTGGGGGGCACCTGTTCGATGAAGCCATGATAATAGAAGGGATGGTCTACCACGATGTTGTAGCAGGGGATGTCAAAGGCTTCCCAGATATACTCGTGGTTTTCATCCATCAGGATGGTGTCCTGGGAAATGGCATGGAAATTAAAGGTAATCATCACTGTATTCCCACGTTCAATAAAACGGAGAAGCTCTCCCGAGCTCTCCGCCTCTCTCTCAAAATCAAACATCAGGACTTTGTGTCCCATTTCTATAAAGGCTTTCGCCAGCTGTTCGCTGAAATATCCCTGTGTCTCGATACCGCCTTTAAAAAGTACAATCCTTTTCATTTTGTCTTACTCCGGTCTAGCCCGCCAGATCTACATTCATCCCCCGATAACCGATGGCATCCGTTGCCTTCTTGTCCTGTTGGTAAGGATTTTCTTCATTATAATACTTAATCTGGGTGTTGGTCTCTCCTCCGGCCACATAGGTACGCCCACACTCCGGACAAATCGCCGTCTGGATAGAAACGGAGGCGTTGACCACCTTGCCGTTATTCTGTTTTGCTTTGTTATAAGCATTGGACACATGTTCCTGCTCATGGGCACGGACTCTGGTTGCTGCCGCCTCCGGGGAAATGTGCGCCGCAGATTTAAAGGAAACCATCTCATCCGAGCCATCCTGATATTTCCGATTCTTGCAGGTTTCACATTCCGCAGGAGAGGAACGGTGTCCCGGCAGTTTCTCCGTGGACTCGCCCGGATTCTTAATCACGCCACTGGTCTGGTCATCCTTCTGACCCGGTATGTCAAAGTTCTGGAGTCCGTTGGTGTTCCGCTTCGCAGCACTGCTGTAATAATCGGTAAATCCGCTGATGGGTGCGATTCCGCTCATGTTCCCCTCTCCTTCCTGGCAAAAACCTGTTACTGATTAGAGTATAGCACAGTTGAGGGCTCTCCACCAGATAAAAATTTCTATTCCTCATCCTCATCACTCACAGGATAAAAGTCGGAAGTACAGACAACCGTGTATTCCCCCTCCTGTCCCGGCACTACTTTTTCCTCTGTGCCCACATGCTCTCCGCATACCCAGAAGGAACCATCGGCTTTTTGTATTACCGTATTATTCAAAAAATGAGGATACATATCTCCTATATCTGCAATATTTTCATAATTGTCATCATATTTCAGTTTTCCCAGCCAGCCCTGTACCATTTCCTCATGAGTTGTACATGTTGTATAAGGAATCGAAATATTGGTCCATACCATCGTGACATTTTCTGCTACCAAAGTCGGATCTCTTACCACCTCAAGCCCTGGGACTCCACAGTTTCCACTGCTATTATATCCCCATGTCCATACGGTTCCGTCCTTGCAGAGTGCCGCATGATTAAACCATCCTCCAGTTACCCAGACTGCGTTTTCCAGAATCTTTTTGGGCATATAAATATAGTAATAAGCATAACCACTTGTTCTCCACACTGTTCCCCATGTCCACACCGTGCCATCCGTTTTCAAAGCAACCACATCGTTTCTTCCACAGCAGGCGTAAGCTACATCTTCCATCAATAAAACCGGTGTGGTCACCGTACAGTCATAGGCATTATTTCGGTAATTGTCCCAATCAAATTCCTTGTATTGCTGTAAAGCGCCACTGCCAGAATTACCTACCCCATAGAGTTTCCCGTCACTGGTAAGGTAAATCATAAAACTCCTTTGAGAAAAATCTACATGGATGACATTCTCCGCTATTTTTAGCGGCTCACTGTAAAAGTCGAACCCCTGGGTTCCCTGTCCTAACTGCCCGTATGAATTCTCACCACTTCCCCATAAAACCTGATTGTCATCAATAACATATAAGTTTCCTGGGTCACCCAGTCTTTTATTATAGTATTCCTCAATATCCACAGAAACCTCTATGGGTTCTGGTGGTTCTGATTCCGCTGTTTCCTCCTGTGTTTCGTCATTTTCCACCGTCTCTATATCGTTTTCTGCCTGCTGGAAACTTTCCGTATCCTCATTTGCTCTTTCGTTCCGTTTGGTAACTGCCAAACATGACAGAACAATCACGGTCACAAGCATTGCACTCAATATCACGATTGCGATTCTCTTAAAAATAACAGACTCTTTTTCCAAATTTCCTTCCTCCTTTTTCATCCTCCAAACTGCCCTATATCCTTATCTTAGCTTGCGGGATAGGAGAGTGTCAATACAACCAACTTACTACCTCTTTTCCCCAAATTTTGCTATAATCAAGCACATTCCTGTTCTCATCTTTATAAAGCAAATTGGTATACTTCTTTATTACTGGCTTGAACCTGTCCAAAATTAAGTAGAATTTCCCTTTATCCTCTTTTATTTCTGCCAGTGTTTTTGATAGTTCTCCCATACATTTTTCCTCCTCAAGAGGTAAAAAGGGAGATTTCCTTCAAATGTAAACAAGGCTCAAAAACTTGTACTGTATTATTTTGTCATAAAAAATAGAGATTTTTTGCGAAGTGTCAAAATCATTTTGGAATACACTACTATGTTGCAGGGAAATGCGAAAAGACCTATAATATTTTTATAAAAAGAAGGGGGAATTGAATATGCTTAAATCAGAATTCGTATATTTATCTAATACACTGTTATACTCTCTGCAATTTGGCTTTGAATGTTTAAAAGACCCACTGTGTATCCTTTTCGTAATTTATATTTGGGTCACTGTTTTTACTGCTGGCTTATCGTATCCCAAAAAACATATAAGAAATTTTTTTATTCTTTTTCCATTGATGTTTATTTTCGTTATGCTATTTCTTATTGATGAAGGTAGTTTTATGAAAATGCTTATCTATGGAATAGCTTTTGTTCCAATTTATATTCCTTTTTATTGGTTGACCATTTTATGTCTGTTTCTTCTATCCTTAGCAGGAATTCTCACTCAGAAAAAGAAATATCTTTTATGTACAACAATCAGTTTTGTGTTGTGGGGACTTATGTTTTTTTGGATAAATGTATCTCTTGATTTACTATACTTCATTGTTGAACTTTTTTAATTTTCAAACAAAACGGCTTTGAACCTAGTGTTCAAAGCCGTTTTCGCAATCTTGCAAAATGATATTTTATTCAGTTAATAAGTTTTTCTATCATGCATAATCAATTCAGCAAGAGAACGACACGCTGCTACTATTGACTCATTCTGGACATTTCCCATCTTCAACTGTGCTAACATTGCTTGACTGGATGCCTTCATATAGTTTACTAACGCTCCTGTTAAGCCCTCTATCGAATATTCTGTAGGTTTAAGGTCATTCAACCAATAAGAACATCTTTTTTTATAAAGCATTAAGTAATATGAACTGAAAGCTGCTGAAAGTACATATTCTTGCAGGTTTCACATTCCGCAGGAGAGGAACGGTGTCCCGGCAGTTTCTCCGTGGACTCGCCCGGATTCTTAATCACGCCACTGGTCTGGTCATCCTTCTGACCCGGTATGTCAAAGTTCTGGAGTCCGTTGGTGTTCCGCTTCGCAGCACTGCTGTAATAATCGGTAAATCCGCTGATGGGTGCGATTCCGCTCATGTTCCCCTCTCCTTCCTGGCAAAAACCTGTTACTGATTAGAGTATAGCACAGTTGAGGACTGTGTACAAAATTATTTTACGTTTTTGCTTTCTTTTATAGAGCAAACTGTCTCCTTAAAATACCCAATCTCATACATACTATCAGACTGATAAAGAGCAGAGGAATACACGGAATTATCCGCTGAATCTTCTGTATGAAAAGGCTCGCCTAAAACGGTTTCCACTTCTGCCCTGGTCATTCCCATACGGATTTTTCCGTCTCTTGTTCCGTAGGCATTGTAGGAAATCGCCGTTAATTGGTGCTGTCCGTCAAACCACAACGTAAAATTGTTGTCCTCCTGTACGAGATTATAAACGTTTTCCCCATCGGATATCCCATCCACAAGATGGTAGGTAACGTCTAATGTATTTAAAAATTCCGTCACTTCCTCTGCCGACATTCCAAATGGGAGGTCTTTCAAATGAAGTTGGGGATTCCGCTCCTTTTCCTGGAACTGTATGGGTTGAAAGATATCAGAGTAGACCACCGTAACCGGACCGTTCTTTCCATCCTCCGTTTTCACGCCGGGCTCCCGGAGAATATCTCCATACAGGCGATAAGACTCACTTTTACTGCCTTCGCCTTTTACCTCATCGCCGCAGGCTGCCAGACTGCCATCTTCTTTCTCTACGAAGGTCACATAAGCATACGCACAACGGTACGGACTGGGTTCCCCATAAAACCTGGTTTCCACAGAATCAAACCGTGCCTCGTCCATCCAGACCATTTTCACGTTATCCAGTGCCTTGACCGGTTTCTCAATAAAATCCTGATTTCCACTGTCCACACCGCAACTGCCAAAGGTATTGTTTCCCCATGTCCACAAAGTGCCATCTTTTTTAATTGCTGCTGCGCAAAAATCTCCACAGGTGACATACCGGGCATCCTCCAGCATCTTTTCCGGCTTTGCATAGCGCACGCCCACGGTGTTTTCCGCAATTTTTGCTGAGGTTGTCCGGACTTCTCCCCACCACCATACGGAACCGTCCTCTTTCAGTGCCACAATTCCCCGCTGTCCGGCGCGGGCATATTGAACATCTTCCATCAGACGCACCGGTTCGGCTGCCACAACCTCCTGGGGCTGAATTAAATAGTCTTGTTGCTCCGGCACCTCCATCCCCATCACACCGTTTAAGTTTGCGCCCATGCCATATAAATCTCCGTTTTCCGTCAAAAAGATGGCAAAGTAACCGCCAAAGTCCACATGAACCACATTCTCCGCTATTTTCTGTGGAGTCATCTCGTAGCTGTCATCATAACCATTTTCGGGAAGATATTGCTGTCCATTGCCAAGCTGACCGTAGGAGTTGTCTCCCACTCCCCAGAGAACATTTTCTGCATCTATATAATAGTAGTTGAGATTTTTATGCTCGTTTCTTATGTAATAATTTTCGATGGAAAATTCCTCTTTCTCCAGTTGCAGACCTTCCAGGCTCTCCACCAGATAAACAGAATCCTCCTGGGGCTGTTCCGTTACCCCACTGCCACAGGCAGACAGCAGGAGTGTAAGAAATAAAAGGCTGATGGATGTTATTGCTGTTTTGATGGTTTTCTTTCTGCTCATTGTCTATTTCCCCTCCAAACTACCCTATTATATTGTTATCTTAGCTTGCGGGATAGGAGCGTGTCAATTTCTTCTGGATGTGACTTTAGTACGGTGATT
>CAKRNW010000036.1 GCA_934371505.1 uncultured Lachnospiraceae bacterium | reverse complement strand
GGGTTTTCTTCCCATAAAAATACCTCCAAAGTAGATTTTGGTTATTTACCTTGTCTACTTCAGAGGTATCATATCAAGATGATGACAGGGTGTTTTTTTATTGCATAGGAAAATACATGGGAAATTCTTAATTTTTTCTTGTCAAATGGAGAACAGTGGGGTAAGATAGTGGTGTGAAGTGGTATGAAGTGGAGTGAAGTGAAACAAAGTGGCAGATTTTACTCCGATTCAAGTTTTCCCTTCTAAAGTTGGTGATGGCAATGTTCATGGGTGAATACAACCACACAGTGGATGCGAAAGGCAGGTTGATCATTCCTTCAAAGTTCCGCGAAGCATTGGGAGATACCTTCGTTGTGACAAAGGGATTGGATGGCTGCTTGTTTGTGTACGACAATGCGGAGTGGAATGTATTTGAAGAGAAACTCAAACAGTTGCCGCTTACCAACAAAAGTGCGCGGCAGTTTGTCCGTTTTTTTCTGGCAGGAGCTGCTGAGGTGGAAGTGGACAAGCAGGGAAGAATTCTTCTTCCAACCGTTTTGAGAGAATTTGCGGGCTTGGAAAAAGATGTGGTACTGCTGGGTGTGGCCAGCCGAATTGAGATTTGGGATAAGGCAAAGCTGGCAGAAAGCCAGATGAACGAAGAAGATATGGACGCAGTGGCAGAACAGATGGCAGAACTGGGTCTGGGAATCTGATCCGGAAGGGGAATTGTAACCGATGGCATTTGTACATAAGTCTGTATTGTTGGACGAAACGATAGAAAATTTGAAGATACGACCGGATGGTATTTATGTGGATGGCACATTAGGCGGCGGTGGACATTCCTATGAAATCGCATCCCGATTACATGATGGCAGACTGATTGGGATCGATCAGGATGACGCCGCGATTGCGGCAGCCACAGAGAGACTTGCGCCTTTTTCGGATAGGATCACAATTGTGCGGAGCAATTATGTGAATATGAAAACGGTGCTGGAGGAACTGGGTATTACATCGGTGGATGGCATTCTTCTGGATTTGGGAGTCTCCTCCTATCAGCTTGACACTGTGGAGCGTGGCTTTACCTACAAAGTGGACACGCCTCTGGATATGCGTATGGACAGACGGCAGACCATCAGCGCCAGAGAGATTGTGAACGATTATTCGGAGAAAGAACTGTTTCGTGTGATTCGTGATTACGGGGAAGATCCCTTTGCAAAAAATATTGCGAAGCATATTGTACAGGAGCGGGTCAAAGCCCCCATTGAAACAACAGGACAGCTGAATGAGATTATTAAGGCGGCGATTCCCGCCAAGATGAGGGCGACAGGAGGGCATCCCTCCAAACGTACCTATCAGGCAATCCGGATTGAGTGTAACCACGAATTGGATGTATTGAAGAGCTCCCTGGATATCATGATTGATTTGTTAACCCCGGGCGGAAGACTTTGCATTATCACCTTCCATTCTCTGGAGGATCGGATTGTGAAGTCTGCATTTAAGAGAAGGGAAAACCCATGTACCTGTCCGCCGGAATTCCCGGTGTGTGTATGTGGAAAGAAATCGGCAGGGAAAGTCATTACACGAAAACCTATTTTGCCGGGAACAGAGGAACAGGAGGAAAACAGCCGTTCCAAGAGTGCAAAATTAAGGGTATTTGAAAAAACAAAGGAGCAGTAAAATACTTGGCGTTTTGCTGTGCAAGAAAATGAGTTCAGTAACAGAAAAAGGGGAAAAGGAAGGGTATTTGTAACAATGGCGACAAGGCAGGTTCGAAATAAAACTGCATATATTTATGACAATACGGCAAGAGAACTTGATGTACGGGAAGCTGTGCGCCGCAAGCCGAAAAAGAAGCTGACCAATGCCAATCGTAAGAATCGTGAAAAGGCGATTCATATGAATTTGGGATACGTGACTTTTTTGTGTCTTGCTTTAGTAGCAGTTGGCGTGGTTCTGATGGGATATATTTCCCTGCAGTCTGATATCACCAACAGTGTGAAACACATTGCAACTTTGGAAAGCCAGTTAAACGACATGAAACTCGCAAACGATGAAGAGTACAGCCGGATCACCAGCAGTATTGATCTGGAGGAGATCAAACGTATTGCCATCGGAGAATTGGGGATGACCTATGCGGGGGAAGGTCAGATCATTACCTATTCGAATGAGGGCAGCGATTATGTGAGACAGTACAAAGAAATTCCGGATAAGTAAAGCAGGTGTGATTTTTGGCAAATAACAGAAAAAAAACTTCTGATAAAAAGAGAACAGGAAGCGGGTTTTCCAAAAGAATGCAAAAGAAGCTACTGGTATTGTTTCTACTGATACTGGTAGCTTTTGCCGGGTTAAGTGCCAGACTTGCACAGATTAACCGGTATGATGGCAATAAATACAAGAAACAGGTGCTGAGTCAGCAGCAGTACGATTCCAAGACCATTCCTTACAAGCGTGGTGACATTCTGGATTCCAAAGGAACCAGTCTGGCAGTCAGTGAAAAGGTATACAGTGTGATTCTGGATACCAAGGCACTGCTTCGCAAGGAGGAATATCTGGAGCCTACGCTGTCCGCCCTGAAACAGGAATTTGACATTGACGAGAGTGCAGTGCGGGCTTATATCAACAGTAATCCAACCTCCCAGTACTATGTCCTGAAAAAACAATGCAGCTATGACGACATCAGCGGTTTCCTGGAACTGCAAAATGACACGCAGAATAATCCCAACATTCAGGGAGTCTGGTTTGATGAAAGTTATGTGCGCAAATATCCCAATTCCACTCTGGCATGCGATGTCATCGGGTTTACCAACGGGGATAATAACGGCATGTTTGGACTGGAAGAGTACTATGATGATGTCTTAAACGGTACGCCGGGCCGGGAATACGGATATCTTAATGATGATTCTACACTGGAAAGAACCACTATCGCAGCTGTGGACGGCTACACCATCGTCTCTACCATTGATGCAAATATCCAGAGAATCGTAGAGAAATACATGAAAGAATTCAGCGAAGCACACCGGGATGAAGTCCGGGAGGGTCCCGGAGCGGAAAACATCGGCTGTATCATTATGGATGTACACAGTGGCGAGATTCTGGCGATGGCAAGCTATCCCGATTTTGATTTAAATGATCCCTATAATCTGTCAGTATGGTATACCGATGAGGAAGTCCAGCAGATGAAGGATGATAACACCTATTACTCTACCCTGAATGGTATCTGGAGGAACTTCTGTATCAGCGATACTTTTGAACCGGGATCTGTCGCCAAGACACTGACGGTGGCAGGAGCTTTGGAAACCGGTGTAATCACAGGAAATGAGCACTATATCTGTAACGGCTCCCTGGAAGTGGGAGGACATACCATCCGTTGCCACAATACCTATGGTGATGGAGATATTACAGTGAAGGAGGCTATTGAGAAATCCTGCAACGTGGCTCTGATGCATATTGGTCAGACCATGGGAATCAGCAGTTTCCTGAAAGAGAGCCAGGTGTTTAACATTGGATTGAAAACCAACATTGATCTGGCCGGAGAGGCCAGAACCGCATCTCTGGTGTTTAATGAGTCCACCATGGGGCCGGCAGAACTGGCAACCTCCACCTTTGGGCAGGGATATAATGTAACCATGATCGAAATGATCGCTGCATTTTCTTCCCTGGTAAACGGTGGCTATTATTATGAGCCTCATATGGTAAATAAGATTCAGACCGGCGGTGGTGCTACCGTAAAAAACATCGAACCGAGAGTCTTAAAACAAACTGTCTCTGCGTCAACCTCCGAAAAACTGATCGACTATTGCAACGGTGTTGTGACAGAGGGAACAGGACACACTGCAAGACCGGCGGGATATGCCATCGGTGGTAAGACCGGTACGGCGGAGATGGTGCCCCGTGATAAGAAAAATTATGTGGTTTCCTTTATGGGATATGCACCGGCCAATGATCCCCGGATTGCTATTTATGTAGTGGTAGACAGGCCCAATGTAGCAAGACAGGACGATGCTAAATTTGCTACCGGTATCGTGCGGAATATACTGACGGAAGTACTTCCTTATATGAATATTTTTATGACGGAGGAATTGTCAGAGAAAGAACGCCAGGAATTGGAAGAAAAGCAACTGGCAGATACCTTGTATTACAGCCAGTCCGTGTCCGGAAATGAAGGGGCAGAACTGGATGAGAATGGAAATCCCATTGTAAATGAAAACGGAGACGAGGGAGATACAACCGGAGAGGAAAGCACTACCGATGAAAATACCGGTGATACCCAGCCGGAGGATACTTCTTCCCAGGCGTGGAAAAACTTTCCGGTAGATCCTGAAACCGGTTATCTCAAAGATCCAGATACAGGGGATCTGGTGGATCCTGAGACCGGCCATGTAATGGGAAGCAGTGCCACTTCGGATGCCGGAACCGGTGTGGCAGAGGCGGGAACTACAACAGGGTGGGAATCAATCACACCGGAAACTCCTGCAGAACCGGCAGAGCCTGACACGCCCAACGGAGAGGGCGATACGGGAGAATAGATACGAAAGAGAATAACCTCATAAAAAGGATAATAGACTATACCAATACCTTTTTATGAGGTTTTTCATGCATAATAAAAGCCATAACCGTGGAAAAAACCTGACAGTTCTTGCAGTGGTTCTCCTCTTGTTTGCTATATTGATTGGCAGACTGGTCTATTTAATGATTTGGCAGTCAGAGCATTACACCAGGATGGCAGACGATCTGCATGAGAGGGAGCGAACCATCAAGGCGGCCAGAGGACGGATTCTGGATCGAAACGGGGAAATCCTGGCAGATAATCGCACGGTTTGTACGATTTCTGTTATTCACAATCAGATTACGGATCCGGAAACAGTCATTCGTGTTCTTTCTGAAGAACTGCAGCTCAGCGAAGAAAGGATTCGCACCCGGGTAGAAAAGTATTCTGCCGTTGAGCGGATAAAGAGCAATGTGGATAAACAGACCGGGGACCGCATTCGTGAGTATGGGATGGATGGGGTGAAAGTGGATGAGGACTTCAAACGATTTTATCCCCACAAGGATCTGGCATCTAAAGTATTGGGATTTACAGGAGGGGATAATCAGGGTATTATCGGGCTGGAAGTCATTTACGAGGAATATCTTCAGGGAAAATCGGGAACGATTCTCACGGTGACAGATGCCAAGGGTGTGGAAGTGGAGGCTGCAGGGGAGAAGCGGATCGAACCTATCGCCGGAAATGACTTGCGGGTGAGTATTGATTTCAATATTCAAAGCTATGCCACACAGCTGGCAGAGACAGCGATGGAAAAGAAAGAGGCGGAGAGGGTCTGTATTCTGGTGATGAACCCGAAAAATGGGGAAATCTATGCTATGGTGGATGTTCCGGAATTTAATTTAAACGCGCCCTATACCATACAGGAAACCCTTCTTCCCGTGAATGAACAGGGGATACGGACAGATTCTGATAGTCTGACGGAGAAAGAAAAGCAGGAGCTGTTAAACAAAATGTGGCGAAACGGATGTATCAACGATACCTATGAGCCCGGATCCACCTTCAAGGTTATCACGGCAGCTGCAGGGTTGGAGGAGGGGGTGGTGACACCCGGGGATACCTTTTCCTGTCCCGGCTTTATTGTGGTGGATGACAGGCGGATCCGCTGCCATAAGCGGGGAGGGCATGGAGCAGAAACCTTTGTCCAGGCCACGGAAAATTCCTGCAATCCTGTATTTGTCACCGTGGGGCTCCGCCTTGGAGCAGAGCGGTATTATGACTATTTTGAACAGTTCGGTTTATTAAGGAAAACCGGAATTGACCTGCCGGGAGAGGCGGGCACTATCATGCATAACAGAGACAAGATCGGACAGGTAGAACTGGCGACCATCTCCTTTGGACAGTCCTTTCAAATCACGCCGATCCAGCTGGCCACCACGGTCTCTTCTATTATTAATGGCGGAAACCGGGTGATTCCTCATTTTGCAATCAGCAGTGGGGAACATGTCTTTACCTATCCTGTAACCACGGGAATTGTATCGGAACAGACCTCAGCCACTATGCGGGAAATTCTGGAAAAGGTGGTCAGTGAGGGCGGCGGCAAAAACGGCGCAGTGGAAGGCTGGCGTGTGGGCGGTAAAACTGCCACCAGCCAGACACTGCCAAGAGGATCCAACCGGTATATATCTTCGTTTCTGGGATTTGCTCCGGCGGATGACCCGCAGGTACTGGCAATCTGCATCATCCATAATCCCCAGGGCGTTTATTATGGCGGAACCATTGCCGCCCCGGTGGTTCGACAGCTTTTTGAAAACATTCTTCCTTATTTGCAGGAGATGGGGTATAATCAATAAGATATGTAGATAAAGCGTAACAAACAGTTATGACAAAGTTTGGAAAGGAACATTTATCATGAGCAGCAGTAGTTTAACCAGCGTCGTATTTCCTATCGTGACCGCTTTTCTGATCAGTGCAGCAACAGGACCTTTTATCATTCCCTTTCTGCACAGACTCAAGGTAGGGCAGACTGTACGAAATGAGGGGCCGGAAGCACATTTAAAGAAAAACGGAACACCCACCATGGGAGGCATTATGATTTTGTTTGCCATTGTGGTGACTTCTTTATTTTATGTAAAAGATTATCCGAAAATCATACCCATTCTCTTTCTCACTCTGGGATTTGGAATGATTGGATTTCTGGACGATTATATTAAAGTGGTGTTAAAGCGTTCCATGGGACTTCGAGCCTGGCAGAAGCTGGTATTACAGTTTGTGGTAACCGGTGTGTTTGCCTGGTATCTGGTGAATTACACCGATGTATCCCTGGCAATGAAGATTCCTTTCTGGCAGGGTCACTACCTTGATTTTGGAATCTGGAACATTCC
Source organism: uncultured Lachnospiraceae bacterium (assembly GCA_934371505.1). Classification (GTDB taxonomy): domain Bacteria; phylum Bacillota; class Clostridia; order Lachnospirales; family Lachnospiraceae; genus UMGS2037. The sequence goes on along the minus strand of CAKRNW010000036.1, from coordinate 12,219 downwards.
GATTCTGTTTTTCATTGTCATTGGAACAGTAAACGGAACCAATTTTACCGATGGACTGGATGGACTGGCAAGCTCTGTAACTGTTGTGGTTGCGGCTTTCTTTACGGTGGTGGCAATCGGAACCGGAAGCGGAATTGAGCCTGTGACCTGCGCAGTGATCGGAGCCCTGTTGGGATTTTTACTGTTCAATGTCTATCCGGCAAGGGTCTTTATGGGAGATACCGGTTCCCTGGCGTTAGGCGGCTTTGTGGCAGCAGCGGCTTACATGATGCAGATGCCGATTTTCATTGCCATTGTGGGATTTATTTACCTGGTGGAGGTACTGTCTGTTATGCTCCAGGTAACTTACTTTAAACTCACTCATGGAAAACGGATTTTCAAGATGGCACCGATTCATCATCACTTTGAACTGTGTGGCTGGTCGGAGACAAGAGTTGTTACCGTATTTTCCATTGTGACAGCACTGTTATGTCTGGTGGCATTGATGGGGGTTTAGTCCACAGGAAGGGAAAGGAATAGGTATGGAAATATGAACGTAAAAGAACAGAAAGTACTTGTGGTAGGAACGGGAATCAGCGGAATCGGAGCGGCCAGCCTTCTGGTAAAGCAGGGGGCAAAGGTTATCCTGTATGACCAGAACGAGAAATTGAAAGAGGAGGATGTGCGGGCAAAACTCCCGGAGGGCATGGAGGCGGATATTGTCATTGGAGCCCTGCCGGAGGAACTGCGCAAAAGTATTTCTCTTTTGGTCATCAGTCCCGGCGTACCCATTGATTCTCCTTTGGCAGAGGCCTGCAAGGCAGACGGCATCCCGGTGTGGGGAGAGATTGAACTTGCCTATCGCAGTTCCCGTGGTCAGCTGATCGGTATTACCGGCACCAATGGAAAAACCACTACCACTTCCTTAGTGGGTGAAATTATGAAGGATTCTATCGGAGAGGATCGAACCTTCGTAGTGGGAAACATCGGGATTCCCTATACCCTGGAGGCTGACAAAACCAAGGAAGACAGTGTCACTGTGGCGGAAATCAGCAGTTTCCAGCTGGAGACCACAGATGAATTCCATCCCAAGGTATCTGCCATTCTGAATATCACCCCTGACCATCTGAACCGTCACCACACCATGGAGTGCTATATTGAGACGAAAGAACGGATTGCGGTGCGTCAGACCAAAGATGATGTGTGTGTGTTAAATTATGAGAATGAATACACCAGAGCCTTCGGGGAACACTGTCCGGCGTCCGTTATCTATTTTTCCTCTGCGAGAAAGCTGGAAAACGGCTACTATCTGGAAGGGGAGGATATTTTTGAGGCAAGAAACGGTGTGACAGAGAAACTTCTCACCATCCACGATATGAATCTGGTGGGGGCATGCAATTATGAGAACGTGATGGCGGCAATTGCCATGACCAGAGCCATGAATGTGCCGCTGGAGAGCATCTTAAAAACCATCCGGAGATTTAAAGCAGTGGAGCATCGCATTGAGTTTGTTGCCACCAAAAACGGAGTGGATTATTACAATGATTCCAAGGGAACCAACCCGGATGCTGCCATCCAGGGTATGAAAGCCATGACCAAACCCACTATTTTAATCGGCGGCGGCTATGACAAGGGCAGTGATTACGATGAGTGGATTGAGGCTTTTGACGGGAAGGTTAAGAAGCTGATTCTGCTGGGTCAGACCGCAGAAAAGATTGCAGCCTGTGCCAGAAAGCATGGCTTTGAAGAAATTCTCTTTGCAGACAGTTTACAGGAGGTTGTGGATCTGTGTGCAGAACTGGCAGTACCGGGAGATGCAGTGCTGCTGTCGCCGGCATGTGCAAGCTGGGGCATGTTTCCTAACTATGAAGTACGAGGCAGACAGTTTAAAGAAATGGTTTATCAGTTAAAGGAGTGAGTAAGTGGCTGACAGAAATCGGAGACGAGAAGAAAAAGCAGAACACTACTTTGATTACAGTCTGGTCTTTCTGGTATTATTTTTGCTGGGGTTTGGACTGGTGATGATTTATTCCACCAGTTCCTACAAGGCAAATCTGGACAGTGGAGATCCAACCTACTATCTGAGAAAACAGTTGATGGCATCGGTACTGGGACTCATCGCCATGTTTGTGGTGTCCCACATTCCTTACCAGATCTGGCAACGGTTTGCCATACTGGGCTATCTGGCATCCATCTTCCTGATTTTGCTCATTATTCCCTTCGGTGTGGAGCGAAATGGCGCAAAACGGTGGATTTACATAGGCCCTTTAAGCTTACAGCCTGCGGAGGTGGCAAAGCTTTGCATGATTCTGGTGCTGGCCACACTTGCCAGTAAGATGGGAGCGAAAATCCGCACGGCAAAGGGATTCTGGACCATGTTTGCCGTTCCGCTGCCGGTATGTCTCATGGTATGGAAAATTACTTCCAATATGAGTAGTGCCATTATTATCTTTGCCATTGCTTTTCTCATGCTCTTTGTGGCGACACCGGAGTATAAACGGTTTATCCTCATCGGACTGGCGGGAATTGCAGGAGCGGCAGCCGTGGTGGCAATGATTGTCAATGCTTCCGATCCGGGAGCCGGTGGTTTCCGGGGAGAGCGTATTCTGGCTTGGCTTGATCCGGAGGCTTACGCTTCCGGAAAAGGATTCCAGACATTGCAGGCCTTGTATGCCATCGGTTCCGGCGGCATTTTTGGCAAGGGTCTGGGAAAGAGTATGCAGAAGTTAGGGTTTATCCCGGAAGCACAGAATGATATGATTTTCTCTATTATTTGTGAAGAACTGGGACTGCTGGGAGCGATTGCCGTTATCCTGCTGTTTGTAATTTTGATCTGGCGTATGATGATTATTGCCAACAACTCCCAGGATCTTTTCGGAGCACTTCTGGTGGTGGGGGTGATGGGACATATTTCGGTACAGGTGATTTTAAATATCGCTGTTGTTACCAATACGATTCCCAATACCGGAGTGTCCCTGCCCTTTATCAGTTATGGAGGTTCCTCCGTCCTGTTCCTGCTCATTGAGATTGGACTGGTGATGAGTGTGGCGAGAAGTATCCGCCTTAGGGATTATTAGCAGGAACAGGACATGCCGAAACTGCATAATATGTCATAAGCTTGCATTTTTGTGAGGCCTTATGATGAACTGTTTTCGTATTGCCGGAGGAATTCCTTTAAACGGAGAAGTTGTGATTCAGGGATCGAAAAACGCGGCACTTCCTATTATGGCAGCCACGATCCTGACGGATGGCGTGACAATTTTGCATCGCTGTCCCAGGATCAAAGATGTCTTTCTGATGCAGCATTTATTGGAGTCCATGGGCTGCAGGATGCGTTGGGAGCAGGATACTCTGTCCATTGATACCACCGGTCTGCCGAAAGAACTGCCGGAAATTACGCCGGTGGTCGGAGGAAGTCTGGGAATGGCAGCTCGGCAGAAAAGTTCCATGCGCTCCACCATTACCCTATTGGGAGCACTGCTTGGAAGATTTGGTTCCTGCTATATGGATTATCCCGGAGGCTGTGTCATCGGTAAACGTCCCATCGATATGCACCTGAGTGCGCTGGAAACCATGGGAGCTGAGTTTGAACAGGGGCAGCAGGGGCTTTATGCGAAGTCAAAGGCTCTTCATGGAGCAGAAATTTCCCTTCGGTTTCCCAGTGTGGGTGTGACGGAAAATGTATTGCTGGCGGCGGCGTGTGCGGAGGGGGAAACCATTTTGCACGGTGCGGCCAGAGAACCGGAGGTGGAGGCACTATGTGAGTATTTGCAGCTATTGGGCTGTGAAATCTTCCGGCAGAGAGAGGGTGACGGCAGAGCAGTATTGCAGTTGAAACCCCGGGAAGGAGAGCTATTTCCGGGAGGAAAGCGGCTGGAATACACGATCCCTGCAGACCGGATTGTGGCAGGAACTTATCTGTTTGCCTGCATGGGCACTGGCGGAGAAGTCTATCTGCGGGACGCACCGGCAGAGCATCTTGACATACCGTTACAGATTATGGAAGCTATGGGAGCAGTCCTGGAACGGGATCATAGCGGAATTTATCTGAAGGCTCCGAGAGACATTAAGCCACAGCAGATCGAGACAGCCGTGTATCCGGGATTCCCCACAGATTTGCAGTCGCAGCTTCTGGTAGTATTGTGCAGGGCTTTGGGGGAAAGCAAAGTGAGGGAAACTGTTTTTGAGAATCGATTCCGGATTGTGGAAGAACTAAATCGCATGGGAGCAGATATTTCTGTAAAGGAAACACAGGCAATTATCAAAGGAAAAAAGAAATTTCATGCCGAGGATGTGGAGGCGAGAGAACTCCGGGGCGGAGCTGCTCTGGTGCTGGCCGGTCTGATGGCGGACGGAGAAACCAGGGTAAGCGGGAGACATTTTATTGAGCGGGGATATGAGAATATCAGTAGAGATCTGAGAGATTTGGGGGCAAGAATCAGTTTTGAGTAAAGGAAAACGAAAGAAAGAAAAAAAACGGGGCTATGTGAAGTGGATCATTCTTCTGGCTGTGCTCTTTGTCCTTGGGGGCGTTCTTGTCTATGTTGATAAAACCTATACCATCACTACCGTGTATGTGGACGGAAATGTACACTACACAGCGGATGAGATTAAGGAGATGGTGCTGGGAGACCGTCTGAGCGGAAACTCCCTGTACCTGTCCATGAAGTATCGAATGAAGGGAATGGACAACATTCCTTTTGTGTCGGCTATGGATGTACAGGTGCTGGCACCGGATACCATCCGGATTACGGTGTATGAAAAATCTCTTGCCGGATATGTGGAGTATCTGGGACGATACATGTATTTTGACAAGGATGGTACGGTGGTGGAGGCTTCCACCGAGCAGACAGCAGGTATCCCGCTGGTGACAGGACTGGACTTTGATCACGTCGTGCTTTACGAACCGCTCCCGGTGGAGAATACCGATGTATTTGCACAGATTCTGGACACCACACAAATGTTGAAAAAGTACAATCTGTCAGCGGATCGCATTTATTTTAACATCAATAGCGCCATGACCATTTATTTCGGAGAGGTGCGGGTCGATATTGGTAATCGGGAAAATATGGATGACAAATTCATGTTTTTGACACAGAATCTGGACAAGCTTAACGGAGAGAGCGGAGTGCTCCGGCTGGAGAATTATGATGAGAGTACCAGATCGGTGACCTTCGAACCGGACAAACAGCGGGACACCCCCGCAGAGCAGGAAACGGAGGCGGAAACAGAAGAGACGGATCATGAAAATGCTGAAAATCAGCAATGAGTGAACGGAAACAAAAATTCGTGAAACATTGTGAAACTTTTTATTGATAAATTTTCAAAATGATTATATGATAGTGTTTAGGAGTTTATGAGGTGAAAGAGGAGGAACAACCCTTGCTTGAGATTAAGACGAATGATGCTGAATCTGCTGCAAAGATTATCGTAGTTGGCGTAGGCGGAGCCGGCAACAATGCTGTAAATAGAATGATTGAAGAAAATATTGATGGAGTGGAGTTTATCGGAGTGAACACCGATAAACAGGCATTACAGCTGTGTAAGGCTCCCACACTGTTACAGATTGGTGAGAAACTCACCAAAGGTCTGGGTGCCGGTGCGAAGCCGGAGATTGGTGAGAAAGCTGCCGAGGAGAGTGCAGAGGAGATCACTGCAGCCCTGAAAGGAGCAGACATGGTATTTGTCACCTGTGGTATGGGTGGCGGAACCGGAACCGGAGCAGCTCCCGTGGTTGCAAGAATCGCAAAGGATATGGGAATTCTTACGGTAGGAGTTGTGACCAAGCCTTTCCGCTTTGAGGCGAAAGTGCGTATGGTCAATGCCATCGCCGGTATTGAGAAGATTAAAAACAATGTGGATACGTTGATTGTGATTCCCAATGATAAGCTACTGGAGATTGTGGACAGACGCACCACCATGCCGGATGCTTTGAAGAAGGCGGATGAGGTACTGCAACAGGCAGTACAGGGTATTACCGATCTGATCAATGTACCTGCGATTATTAATCTGGACTTTGCAGATGTGCAGACCGTTATGAAAGACAAGGGTATAGCACATATCGGTATCGGCACCGGTAAAGGGGATGATAAAGCCGCAGAAGCTGTCAAGATGGCAGTGGAGAGCCCGCTGCTGGAGACTACGATCAGTGGTGCTACCCACGTGATTATCAATGTTTCCGGAGATATTTCCCTGGCGGATGCTTCCGATGCGGTAAGCTATGTACAGGAATTGGCAGGCGATGATGTGAACATTATCTTCGGTGCAATGTATGATGCGACTCAGGGAGATACCTGTAATATTACAGTGATTGCAACCGGTCTGGGAGAGGCTGCGAATGGATCTCAGACCAGATTAAATAACAGCTTTGCCTTTAAGACACCGGCAACTCATATTTCCAACACGCCGGGGACAAGCCGTCCGGGGGTTGTGACACCTGCGGTTCCACAGCAGGGAAGTGCTCCCACAGCTGGGGTACCGGGAATTAAGAGACCAACAGACATCCATTCTTCTGTGGAAGCTAAGACATTAAATATTCCCTCTTTCTTACAGAAAAAATAATTAAAATTTTAGGGACGACATCCGTGAAAAAAAGCGGATGTCGTCTTTTTTTGTGGACAAAAGGAAGTTTTTTCCTTTGCTTCTTTGACAAAATCCGTAAAATTCCCCACGTATAATGGAGAGCGTTGGGAGCAAGGAGGTTATTTTTGTGTATGAAATTTACCTGGATCGCCTCTTTTTCCTGAATTTCAGTTTGGATCTGCTTCTGCTTTTGGCGGTCAAATGGACTCTGGGGCGTACTGCCACACGCACCAGGCTTCTCTTATCCGCAACGGCTGCCGCCACAGGATATTGTCTGCTTTTACTTTATACGGGGAGTATCCGGCTGAAAAACCTATGGGGATTTGGAATTTTGAGTGTGGGAATGACATTGGGAGCATTTGGCTACGGAAATCCCGGACTCTTTCTGGATAGTCTGCTTACGCTATACGGATACAGTTGTGCTCTGGGAGGCGGGTTATTGCTTTTAAGAACAAGAGTTCCCGGTTTTTTTGACAGATATGCATTGCCGGGAAGTCTGTTGATTGCATTGGGATTTGTGTTGACAGGAAGAGGAATCTGCCGTCACATGAGCCGGCGGAGAAAACAGAAAGTCTATCCTGTGACTCTGGAATTAGGTGGAAAACGCTGGGAGATGACAGGCTTTTTGGACACCGGGAACGGGCTTCGGGATCCTGTCCTGGGAAAGCCGGTGAGTGTGCTGAATGCAACACTGTCCCGGGAAATTCAGGAAAAAATGCAGCCACAGCAGTTCATGGTCATTCCTTATCGAACCGTAGGGACAGAACAGGGAATTTTTTATGCAGCGCGGGTGGAGAAACTTTGGGTCTACGCAGAAAGAGAAACAAAATGTGTGACAGATGCCCTGGTCGCTTTTTCAAACCGGGAACTTGACCGCAACGACAGGTTTCAGCTTCTGCTGCATCCGGAAATTTTAGAACAAAAAGGGGAAAGGGATTTGTATGATTTGTAGAATGGATTTATCGGATAGAATACCCTTTTATCTGGTGGGAAAGGAAACACCGGTAAGGAGGGCACAAAAGGAACCGAAGGACAATATTTTTTACATAGGCGGCAGTGATATTCTGCCGGCTCCACTGCCCACGGAACGGGAGAATGAAATGATTCGTGGGTTGGGAACGGAAAAGAAGGAGGGGGCAAAGGCAATCCTCATAGAGCATAATTTACGGTTGGTGGTGTACATTGCCAAAAAGTTTGACAATACCGGTGTGGGCGTGGAGGATTTGATTTCCATTGGAACCATAGGGCTTATCAAATCCATTAACACCTATAATCCGGAGAAGAATATTAAACTGGCAACCTATGCATCACGATGCATTGAGAACGAGATTCTCATGTATCTGCGCCATAACTCCAAGACCAAACTGGAGGTATCTATCGATGAACCTCTCAATGTGGACTGGGATGGAAATGAATTGCTGCTGTCAGACATCCTGGGAACGGACGAGGATGTTATTTACCGGGATCTGGAAAATCAGGTAGAGCGCAAACTTTTGAAAAAAGCAATCCGGAAGTTGTCACCCAGGGAGCAGACCATCATCAATCTGCGATTCGGTTTGGGAACACCCGACGGAAAGGAAATGACGCAGAAAGAGGTGGCTGAATACATCGGAATTTCCCAGTCTTATATTTCCAGACTGGAGAAAAAAATTATGAAACAGCTTCGCAGGGAAATCTCCAAGGAAGTGTGAGGAGGAAATGATCAGCAGGTCAGGTAGCTGCGCATGGTTTTCAATGCATTTTTTTCCAGACGGCTTACCTGGGCCTGACTGATTCCCACAAGCTGGGCTACCTCCATCTGGGTTTTGCCTTCGAAAAAACGTAGGGAAATGATTTCGCATTCCCTCTGGGAAAGCTTGCCCATGGCATCGTTGAGAGAGAGGTGTTCCACCCAGTTTTCTTCTTTGTTTTTTTTGTCACTGACCTGATCCATGACATAGAGGGTGTCGCCGCCGTCGGTAAAGACCGGTTCGTAGAGACTTAAAGGATTCTGGATGGCATCCAGGGCATAGAGGATCTCTTCCTTACTGATGGAGACCTCTGCGGCGATTTCTTCCAGAGTGGGTTCTTTGAGATTCTTTCGAGTCAGACTTTCACGGGTATAAATAGCCTTGTAGGCGGTATCCTTAATGGAGCGGGAGACACGGATAGGACTGGAATCCCTCAGAAACCGGCGGATCTCTCCGGTAATCATCGGCACAGCATAGGTGCTGAACCGTACATTCAGGGAGGAGTCAAAATTATCAATAGCTTTGATGAGACCGATACAGCCGATTTGAAACAGATCATCCACATTCTCGTTGGAGGAGGAAAAACGTTTGATGACACTCAGCACCAAACGAAGATTTCCTTCAATATATTTTTCACGGGCCTTGGTATCGCCCTGCTCGATGCGGGTAAATAACTCTTCCTTTTCGGCGTTCTTCAGTAGAGGAAGCTTGGAGGTGTTCACTCCGCAGATTTCAACTTTATAAGATGCCATACAGATTCCTCTTCTTTCCAATTGTTTGTATTTAGCATGACCGAAGGTACATGGATTTATTCAATGAAAGAAGAGTTTTGTCAAAGGGAAAGGGGACTGCATAGAATAATCATAAGAACAGACGGGAGATTTCAGGGTGCTTTATTCAGAGTTCTGTAGTAAAGAAGTGATCAATCTGTGTGACTGTCAGAGGCTGGGCAGGGTAGTGGATTTTGAGATGGACGAGTGCGACGGACGGATACTCAAGCTGATGGTGGCAAAGAGCGGAAAGTGGTGTAGCTTTTTTGCCCCGGATGTGGAATACACCATTGATTTCTGCGATATCAGGCAGATTGGACCGGATGTGATTCTGGTGGAATTGAAAGGAAGCCGGTGTACGGATCGCTGCAAGCGGAGGGAACGGGAGAAAAACCATTGCTGTTGTTGACATAAGAAGTTGACATAAAAATAAAAATAGCATATACTTATGAACAGAGTGATAAGGTTGTACAACAAAATGATCGGAGGCCTTTTCTATGAAATGTCCTTTTTGCGGCCATGAAAATACCCGTGTAATTGATTCGAGACCTGCTGAGGAAAATAATTCCATCCGCAGGAGAAGAGTATGTGATGAATGTAATAAACGATTCACGACCTATGAAAAGATTGAAACAATTCCGCTTATCGTGATTAAAAAGGATAATAACCGTGAACCCTACGATCGTTCAAAGATTGAGGCAGGAGTGCTTCGCGCCTGTCATAAACGTCCTATCAGTGTAAATCAGATCAATCAGTTGATTGATGAGGTGGAGACGGAAATCTTCAATCGTGAGGAAAAGGAAATCCCCAGCCAGGTGATCGGAGAACTTGTGATGAACAAACTCAAGAATCTGGAGGAGGTTGCCTATATCCGATTTGCTTCTGTTTACCGTGAATTTAAAGATATCAATACCTTTATGGACGAACTGAAAAGAGTACTGGACAAGTAGAGTCAGAAACCGTAACCGAGACTGCAAAAATTATTGCAACTTCTATTACTGCCGCAGAATCAACAACATCGACAGCTAGATATTATGATAAGGATGGTTATCGCCTGTGATACCTTGAAAAACCATCATACCTATGCTATAGTAAGGATGAAAAGAGGGAAAGCCAGAGAGGTGGCTTTCCCTCAATAACTGTTACGATCTACATGACAGCCATCATTATTGCGAGTAATGGCGGCTATTTTAATTGCATAGGAAAATTTTTCCTATGCAATTAAATGCTCCGCAAGGATGCGCAGCTCGCGGAGAAGAAGTTTATGTAAAATCAGAATATGTAATATACATAAGCAACGCCCTCCTTTCTAACGACTGGAGGGTAGCCCCTCCGAAAGAGGGTAAGCCGCCTGGCTCTCTGGTTTCCCATACGGATATAATACCATGTCTTATAAAATCTTTCATTAAACCTGTGGTTTAAAATCCCTCCAAACTCTAAATTTTTTCTCAAATACTCCGATATAGCTTATAACAGTTATCAAAAAAATATAATACTTAACTGTATACATACAGATTGAGGTTACTGAAATGAAAAAAAGAGACGGACTGACTGTGAGAGAAGAAGAACTCTTAAATTTCCTGTGGGAAACAGGAGAACCGATGACGGCGGCAGAAATGGCAGAACGATTGGTGCCGGACGGTTGGAGTAATGTTACTTTGTTCAAAACGGTGCAGAATCTTTCGGAATCGGGATATTTGCAGGTTGCCGGACTGGAAAAAAATAAAAAAAGCTATGCCAGAAAACTGACGCCATCACTCACAAAAGAAGAATATTATGCAGGAGTAATGATGAAACACGGCATCGACAGCCGTTCCATTGCAGACATTACTGCGGCATTTCTCGGAGTAACCGGCAAGAGCAGTAAGGAACGGGATGCAGAGGTTATTGCAAAGCTGGAAGAAATCATTCACACTTTGCGCGGTATAGAGGAAAAATGACATGCACATCAGCCTATTTTCGATTTTAATGACCATTCTCTGGAGTACATTGCTGATTGCCTTATTTTTAATGCTCCGCAAAAAAGTCAGCCTGCTCCATGTTTGCAGTATTCAGGCAATCATCCTGTTATATCTGTTTTGTGCTGTCAGGCTGGCGATTCCCATAGAACTGCCGTGGACAAAGGTAGTATCCGGTGGCAGATTTTATCGGTGGTTGTATTGGATTCTGGGTTATCCCATCGGAGTCTTCCCAGTTTATGAAATCCTGCTTTTTATATGGCTTGCAGGAGCAGTGTGGAGTCTGGGCAAATATTTTCTTCAGTATAGAAAGGCATCTTCTTATCTTAATGGTCTACCCAAAAAACTGGACAGGGATGCCATGAACATGCTGCAGGAGTGGGATGCTGACAGCAGGATTCAGATATTTCGCTGTGCAGAAGTGAAAACACCCTGCTGTATGGGCATTTGGAATAAAAGAATTTTATTACCGGAAAAGGCATACACCGAAGGGGATTTACGTTACATTCTGTTACACGAATATACCCATTTAAAACATAATGACATTTTATTTAAGGTGTTAATCAGAGTGCTTTGTGGTATTTATTGGTGGAATCCACTTCTTTTGTGGATGAAAAAAGATGTGAATCAAAGCGTAGAAATTCGCTGTGATTTGAGTGTGACAGGGCATTTGGAGAAAGCGGAGCGGGCTGATTATCTGGAAGTGATGCTGGATGCCTTTCGGGAAAGTACGGATACAGCACCGTTGACTGGTTCGGCGGGACTGGTGGAAAATCATTCCGCAAGCCTTATGGAACGATTCCGCATTGTTGCAGACAGCAAGATTATGCAGAAAAAGTGGACAACTGTGTGGACGTGCATCGCCATGCTGGTGGTTCTGGTATTCTCTTATTCATTTATTTTACAACCCAAGTATGCGGTACCGGAATCGGAGATAGGGAATGGTTCTAGAATCTATGAGGTTAATCAAGAGGACTCCTATATTATAAAAAAAGCAGATACCTATATTTTACATACAGAAAAAGAGGAAGTGTCTATTGACGAAGAAACAGCAATCGGACTTATAAAAGATGGATGGAAGGAGGTGAAAGAATGAGAAAAGCCATTATTTAAAATGTAAAAGTAATTTTCACATGGAGGTGAAAACAATGTCCAACCAATTAACAATTAACGCATCCCGCCTGAATATGTTTGACAGTT
>CAKRNW010000035.1 GCA_934371505.1 uncultured Lachnospiraceae bacterium | reverse complement strand
CGCTGTCCCTGCGAATCTGTCACCGCATGTATCATAACGTGGCAGCCGCGTGGACGATTAAAAGCCAGGCTGAACTGGATGCGGCACGCAAGTATTTTGATATTTTCATTTTTGACAGTTTTATTCCGGCATCGAATTCCTAAAAAGAAAGAAAAGCTCGGCATATCTACCAAAAAGGCATAAGAAAACAGCTGCATAAACTGCTGTATTTCGTCAAAAATACCAAAAATCAACTTTTGGATTTTTTTGCAAAAAAAAGTAGTGCGAGAAAGTACTTGTTCTGCTATAATATTTGAATGTTAAAAACTCTTTGTAACATTAATATAATGAGAAAGGAAGAAACACAAACATGAAGAAATGGGTTTATTCGTTTGCAGAAGGCGATATGACCATGCGTAATCTTCTTGGTGGTAAAGGTGCTAACCTTGCTGAGATGACAAGCATTGGTCTTCCGGTTCCGCAGGGCTTCACGATCACAACCGAGGCTTGTACACAGTATTACGAGGATGGACGTAAAATCAACGACGAGATCATGGCTCAGGCTATGGAAGGCGTTGCACAGATGGAGAAGATCAACGGCAAAAAGTTCGGAGATCTGCAGAATCCTCTGTTAGTTTCCGTTCGTTCCGGTGCCAGAGCTTCCATGCCTGGTATGATGGACACCATCTTAAACCTTGGTTTAAATGATGAAGTTGTAGCTGCAATGATCGCAGGAAATCCTGACCCTGCATTCGAGCGTTTCGTATATGACTCTTATAGACGTTTCATTCAGATGTTCTCTGATGTTGTAATGGAAGTTGGTAAGAAATACTTTGAGCAGTTAATCGATAAGATGAAAGAGGAGAAAGGCGTTAAGTACGATGTAGAGCTTACCGCAGCTGACTTAAAGACTCTGGCTGAGCAGTTCAAGGCTGAGTACAAGAAACAGTTAGGCAGCGATTTCCCTTCCGATCCTGTTGAGCAGTTGAAATTAGCGATCGAGGCTGTATTCCGTTCATGGGATAACCCTCGTGCTAACGTATATCGTCGTGACAATGATATCCCTTATTCCTGGGGTACTGCAGTTAACGTAATGCCTATGGTATTCGGTAACTTAAATGATGAGTCTGGTACTGGTGTTGCATTTACCCGTGACCCTGCTACCGGCGAGAAGAAGCTGATGGGTGAGTTCTTAAAGAACGCACAGGGCGAGGATGTAGTAGCAGGTGTTCGTACACCTATGCCGATCGCTCAGATGGAGCAGGAGTTCCCTGAGGCATACGCTGAGTTCATCAAAGTATGTGAGATCCTTGAGAATCACTACCATGATATGCAGGATATGGAGTTCACCGTTGAGAACAAGAAGCTGTACATGTTACAGTGCCGTAACGGTAAGAGAACTGCACAGGCTGCATTAAAGATCGCTTGTGACCTGGTTGACGAGGGACATAAGACCGAGCAGGAAGCAGTTGCCATGATCGATCCTCGTAACCTGGATACTCTGTTACATCCTCAGTTCGATGCAAAAGCTCTGAAGGCTGCAACCCCTCTGGGTAAAGGCTTAGGCGCATCTCCTGGTGCTGCTTGTGGTAAAGTTGTATTTACCGCTGAAGACGCAGAAAACTGGGCTGCTAAGGGCGAGAAGGTTGTTCTGGTTCGTCTGGAGACCTCTCCTGAAGATATCACCGGTATGAAAGCTTCTCAGGGTATCCTGACCGTTCGTGGTGGTATGACTTCCCACGCTGCCGTTGTAGCACGTGGTATGGGTACCTGCTGTGTATCCGGTTGTGGTGATATCGCTATGGATGAGGAGAACAAGAAGTTCACCCTGGCTGGTAAAGAGTTCCATGAGGGAGATTACATCTCTATCGATGGTTCTACCGGTAACATCTACGGTGGCGAGATCCCGACTGTTCCTGCAACCATCGCTGGTGAGTTCGGTCGTGTAATGGCTTGGGCTGACAAATATCGTAGATTAAAAGTTCGTACCAATGCGGATACTCCCGCAGATGCGAAGAAGGCTCGTGAGCTGGGCGCTGAAGGTATCGGTCTTTGCCGTACTGAGCATATGTTCTTCGAGGAAGACAGAATTGCTGCTTTCCGTGAGATGATCTGCTCCGATACTGTAGAAGAGAGAGAAGCTGCTCTGGATAAGATTCTTCCTTATCAGCAGGGTGACTTTGAAAAATTATATGAAGCTCTGGAAGGATGCCCGGTTACCATTCGTTTCCTGGATCCGCCTCTTCATGAGTTCGTTCCTACCGAGGAAGCTGACATTGAGAAACTTGCAAAGGCTCAGGGTAAATCCGTTGAGACCATCAAGAACATCATTGCAAGTCTGCATGAGTTCAACCCTATGATGGGTCACAGAGGATGCCGTCTGGCAGTTACCTATCCTGAAATTGCCAAGATGCAGACCAAGGCTGTTATCCGTGCAGCGATCAATGTAAAGAAAGCTCATCCTGATTGGACCATCGAGCCCGAAATCATGATTCCTTTAGTATGTGAAGTGAAAGAGCTGAAATACGTTAAGAAGATCGTTGTTGATACTGCTGATGCTGAAATCGCAGCAGCAGGCATTGATATGAAGTACGAAGTTGGTACCATGATCGAGATCCCTCGTGCAGCTCTGACTGCTGATGAGATCGCAAAAGAGGCTGATTTCTTCTGCTTCGGTACGAATGACTTAACCCAGATGACTTTCGGCTTCTCCCGTGATGATGCCGGTAAGTTCCTGGATGCATACTATGATGCTAAGATTTTCGAGAACGACCCGTTTGCAAAACTGGATCAGACAGGTGTCGGCAAGTTAATGGAAATGTCCATCAAACTTGGCAAACCCGTTAATCCTAACCTGCATGTAGGTATCTGTGGTGAGCACGGTGGAGATCCTTCTTCCGTAGAGTTCTGCCACAAGATCGGACTGGACTACGTTTCCTGTTCTCCTTTCCGTGTGCCTATCGCTCGTCTGGCTGCAGCGCAGGCAGCGATTGCTGAGCAGAGCAAATAATAAATAGAATTAGATTCTTGCAAGGGAAAGCAATTTTGCTTTCCCTTGTTTTCTATTTATAGGAAATTTCTTCCTATAAATAAAAAATGTTCCTTTTCATGTTACAATCATTGTAAACGGAATGATGGTTTATCAGAATGATGAACTTCTGGTACACTACCAGCCAAAGCCGGAGGAAAAACAGAACCAGTATTCCGGGACGAAAAGTTTTACCAGTACCGCAGTGGGCTTTGCGGTGCAGGAGGGACTTTTCTCCATGGAGGACTATGTGCTGGACTACACCCCACATCCAGGCAAACGAGGGGGATGAGGAAATCGGGCACGAATATGCCTATCTTTTCTGGAATATGCCCGATGGCATGTACCGCGTGGATGAAAATACGGACAGTATTGCATCGTGATGCCGAAACTGGAATATGTCATCACCATTGCGCAGGAACGGAATATTTCCAAAGCGGCAGTGCGGACTTGCTGGCAGTGTCGATTTTGGTTACCCGTCTGCCTTTGGAATTTGCCTGAATGTGCTGTTTTTCCTCTGGCTGCAGCGAAAGGAGAAGAAGGCTTAAGCCTGTTTTGTGCGGTTTTCCACCAAGCCACAGAACCGGTTCCACACATACTGTAAGGGCAGAATCACCAGATTTTCAAAGACAAAGCCGTAGGCTGCGGACAGCAGGAAGGTCAATAGAATCGTGGCAAGAGTGCCGCCGAAAATCCGTGCCCTGGTGGGTGTGATGCCCAGATGGGATTCCACCACCACGAACAGGATGTACCAGTGTACCAGAATGATGGAATAGCTGTAGCGGGAGAAAAATCCCAGAATGCGATGGGGCTTTGCAAAAAAGCTCTCACAGCTGTGAACCAGGGCAAACAAGGCACAGCAGATAAATAAGGTGGTGGGTACACAGTTGGAAATATAGGCAATATTTTCCGGGATGGTGTAAGCCATCAGGATGGAGAGGAGCAGGCAGAACACGCCGATATGCAGATACAGGCGGTTGTTTCTGGCTGCCTCTTTTGTGGTCATAAAGTAGCCAAGGATATAAGCTCCCAGCCAGGATGCCAGGGAGGAGGTCACACCGAAACTGATGCCCAGAAGTGGCAGGTAAGAGGTGAGCAGATTCAGAATGAGAATGAGCAGCACCAGCGTCTGGAGCATCTGGGTGTTGAGGATTTTTAACATCTTCCGCAGGAAGGGAGTAAACAGGTACAGGGCAATCAGGGTGTACACCAGCCAGAACTGGGGGGCAAAGCCCGGCGCACCGGACAGAATCATCTGCAAAGATACCCGGATGCCATCCCACAGGGAGTCATCGAATACCTGATTAAAGTCCAGAAACAGCACATAGTAGCAGAGAAGGGGGATGACCACCTTCCCGAAACGGCGTGCGTAAAAGTGCAGTACGGTTTCCTGACGGTCCTGTAACAGCAGGGCACCGCTTAACATCATGTAGAGGGTGTTGCAGGAGAGGGCAGTCAGAAACAGGATGTTGACAAAGTGATAGCCGACACCCTCCATTGCCATCTCTGCCAGGGCGTTACGGCAGGCATGCATGCTGATGACCATGAGTGCCGCCAGTACCCGGAGAAAATCGTAGCCGTGGTTGCGGGTGTCGTTTTCCGGCAGGACAAATAAGGATTTCACCAGGGTTCCGGTTTTCTGATACCGGTCACAGTGTGCCAGGAAAATCAGAAGGACAGCCGGGATGGAAAGAGGCAGCCATTTTAACAGCACCAGAAAGAAAGCACCGTTTAATACCGGTGTTTTTTTCATGGTTCCGGAACAGCCGGTGATGGAGTCCAGCTGATAAGAGCCGTCCAAATCCAGCCGCAGGGAATGGTAGGTATGAAGGGGGAGCTTCACATTGCAGGAACGTTCCCCGGCATAGAGAGTGGTTACCACAGATTTTCTGGCAGACAAACCGGGCATTTCTGTGGTCTGGTAAAAAACCTCTACCCGCATATCGCTGTCCAGTGGTTCGGCAAGACTGATGGTAATGCCTCCTAAGGTCTGTTCCATGTCCGTGAGATAAAGCTGGGGGTCATCCCCGGACTGGGTGAAATAGAGGCTTTCTTCGTCAAATTCCGTATTTAAAGAGTAGGAATAGTAAGCAGAGAATAAATCTACAGTTTCGCCTTGGGGTTCATAGGAAAAGTGAAGACTGGGATAGGCGAAACAAAGATCCAGCAGCAGAATTGCCAGGACGAGAATTGCGTAGGTCAGGATTGCTTTTCGGGAAGGGTTCTTCATCATAGATACCTCTTTTAGTAAGATTCAACCAATTATATCATGTAATAGATGGTTCCACTATTTAAATTTTTATGAAAATGTGCGCACTTTTTGTAAGAGAGCATGAAATAGCGTAAAAAACATTAAATATTATTGAAAAATAAAGTCAATCAACTTATTATAAGAGAAGAAAGTTTCTGAATTTATTTACGGGAAAATATGCTTTTACTATTTTATGGATACATAGAAAAACAAAGCGGAATGTAGATAGAATAAAGGGGCCGCTGCCGGGGGGTGCTTTTAAAAGGAGGAAAGTGAAAAGATGGATATCTGGGAGAAGCTGGAAGGGTATGGTGTAGATCTGGAGGGGGCACTGACCAGAGTGCTGGGAGACAGGGAATTATATCTGGAGTGCATTCAGGATTTCCTTCAGGAAAACGCATACAACCATCTCAAGGAATGCATGAAGGAGGGGGATTATGAGGGAGCAATCGCTCCGGCTCATGCCTTGAAAGGGGTGACAGCTAATTTGGGAATTGTGCCCTTGAATGAAAAAGTCGTAATGGTTCTGGAAACGCTGCGAGGAGGAAAAAGAGAGCATCTGCAGAAGCAGTATGAGGATTTTTGCAAAGAAATGGAGGTCTTTCAAAAATTACTGCTTTAATATGTAGAAAATCTATGATACAATAATACGGAGATTGTAATAAGGAGTAATTTTTGTGTCATTGGATCAGGAAAATACAGAAAAAAACAGACGGCGCCGACGGGTGAACCGCCTGAAAAAGCTGATTCTGGGTTCGATTCTGTGCATGATTGTTATTCCGGTTTTCTGTGCAGTTTTTCTGGGCATAAAAGTAGTGTCCCTGAAACAACAGGTGGAAGAGCTGTCGGACAGACTGCGGATGTATGAAAACGGACAGGTACAGGATGGAACAGGAAAGAATACCATCGCAGAAATGCTGGAAAATCCGGATTCTGCAGATGGGGAGGCAATATCGGATCCGGAAACAGTTTCGGATCACCGTTCACAGCAGCCGCTTCGGGAGAATGAGGAAACGGATGACATGATATCCGTTTATCTGACCTTTGACGATGGTCCAAGTGCAGAGACCGATCGTATTTTGGACATCTTAAAAGAATATAATGTAAAGGCAACCTTCTTTGTCATTGGCAAAACGGACGAGAATTCGGTGAAAGCCTACCAGCGGATTGTGGAAGAAGGACATACTCTTGGAATGCATTCCTACAGTCATCAATACGCACAGGTTTATGCTTCACAGGAAGCCTTTGAGGATGATCTGACATCCCTGCAGGATTATCTGTTTTCAATCACCGGTGTGGAGAGTACTTTTTACCGGTTTCCGGGAGGCAGTTCCAATAAAGTAAGTAAAATTCCGATGTCGGATCTGATACAATGTCTTGAGGAACGAAATATCACGTATTTTGATTGGAATGTGTCTTCCGGAGATGCATCCGGGACACAGCTGTCCAGCCAGACGATTATCAATAACGTAATGAGCGGTATCAATGGTAAACTCAAGAACTATGTGGTTCTTTTTCATGACAGTGCAGCCAAGAAAACTACGGTGGATGCCTTGCCGGAGATCCTTGAACAGCTTCAGGCAATGGAACATACACAGATTTTACCGATTACCGGAGACACGGATCCGGTGCAGCACAGAGTTAATTAGGAACCGGGCTACAATAGAGAAATGGAGGATATAATACAATGGGTTTCTTTTCAGATTTAAAAGAGGATCTGTCTCAGGCAGTGAATGAGATGCTGCCGGAGGATGCAGAAAACACGCAGGAAGAGGCTGCAGATGGTGCTGCAAAGAATGCAGCTGAAGAGACGGCAGAAGCACAAAGCGCTGAACCGGCTGTTGAGGAACTGGAGCCGGAACTGCCGGATTTAAGTGCAATGCTTGATAAAGTGACAGCTGAGAGTGAGACGGAGAGGACTCCTGAGAAACCAGCAGAAAAAAGAAGTGAGGGGTTTGCAAAGAGAATGGATGCTTTAAAAACAGCAGATGAAACGGCAACAATCACAGAGGGAATGGCTATTAGCGGAGATATCACATCAACAGGTTCCCTGGATTTACTGGGAAGCATCACCGGAAATATTGTAATATCCGGCAAGCTGAATGTAACAGGAAACATTCAGGGAAATTCCAGAGCATCAGAGATCTATGCAGATAATGCGCGGATCAATGGGGAAGTGGTATCCGAGGGCTCGGTAAAGATCGGACAGTCTTCCGTTATTATTGGAAATATCAGTGCCATGAGTGCAGTGATTGCAGGAGCCATAAAGGGAGACATTGATGTACATGGTCCGGTTATTCTGGATGCATCCGCCATTGTCATGGGAAATATCAAATCAAAATCCGTACAGATCAACAACGGTGCGGTGATTGAAGGTATGTGCTCCCAGTGCTATGCAGAGGTTAACCCGACTTCATTCTTCGATGAATTAAAGAAAGGCAAATAGTGATGAAAAGAATTCTATTAAAGCTAAGTGGAGAAGCCCTTGCAGGAGAAAAAAAGACCGGCTTTGACGAGCCTACCGTCCGTAGGGTAGCAGAGCAGGTGAAACAGCTGGTGGATGCCGGTATTGAGGTTGGCATCGTAATCGGCGGCGGGAACTTCTGGAGAGGTCGTACCAGCGAAAACATTGATCGTACCAAAGCAGATCAGATCGGCATGCTGGCAACGATCATGAACTGCATTTATGTATCGGAAATTTTCCGGAGTGTCGGTATGATGACCAATATATTGACTCCCTTTGCGTGCGGATCTTTTACCAAGTTATTTTCCAAGGATCGTGCCAACAAGTATTTTGCAAAGGGTCAGGTGGTATTTTTGGCAGGGGGAACAGGCCACCCCTATTTCTCTACCGATACCGGTGTAGTGCTTCGTGCCATTGAGGTGGAAGCCGATGTGATCCTTCTGGCGAAAGCAGTGGACGGTGTCTATGACAGTGACCCGAAGACAAATCCGGCTGCAAAGAAATACGATGAGGTTTCCATTGACGAGGTCATCGCAAAAAATCTGCAGGTTGTGGATATGACTGCATCTATTCTGGCAAGAGATAATAAAATGCCCATGTGGGTATTTGGCTTAAACGAAGAAAACAGCATTGTAAACACGGTAAAAGGCAGCTTTAAAGGAACAAAAGTTACTGTATAATAAGGAGATTGGATAATGGATCAGAGAGTAGCGCACTACGATGAAAAGATGAAAAAGGCATACGAGTTCCTGGTGGCAGATCTGGCTACCATTCGGGCAGGACGTGCCAACCCCCATGTTCTGGATAAGATTAAAGTGGATTATTACGGAACCCCCACTCCTCTTCAGCAGGTGGGTAATGTGACCGTTCCGGAACCCCGAATGATTCAGATTGCTCCTTGGGAAAAGAGCCTTTTAAAAGAGATTGAAAAGGCAATTCAGATGTCTGATATCGGCATCAATCCCACCAATGACGGAAATGTGATTCGTCTCATTTTCCCTGAGCTTAATGAAGAGCGCAGAAAAGAACTGGTAAAGGATGTAAAGAAAAAGGGTGAGGAAGGAAAGGTTGCCATCCGCAATGTACGTCGTGACGGAAATGATGCTTTCAAAAAACTTGCCAAAGAAGAAGTTTCTGAGGATGAGATCAAGGATATGACCGATGAGTTACAGAAACTGACCGACAAGTATATTAAGGAAATTGATAAAGTTGTTGAGGAGAAATCCAAAGAGATTCTGACTGTGTAATGTCACAGCGGTCTGAGTAAAAAACGGGGAGGGACAGACGGACATAGCTCTGATGTCTCTCCTTTGTGGTTTCAAATAAAAGAGTAAAGTGAGGACTACCTATGGAATTACAGGCGCCGAATCATGTGGCAATCATTTTAGATGGCAATGGCAGATGGGCGAAGGCGAAAGGCATGCCCCGGAAATACGGTCATGTGCAGGGAGCAAGGGCTGTGGAAAACTGCTGTGAATATGCGTGGAATCTGGGTGTGAAATATCTCACCGTCTATGCTTTTTCCACAGAGAACTGGAACCGGCCGGAGGACGAGGTGACTGCATTGATGAACCTGCTCCGTGATTATATGAAGACCAGTATCAAGCGTGCCATGAAAAACAATATGTGTGTCCGTGTCATCGGAGATAAAACAAGATTGGATAAGGATTTACAGGGAAGTATTGCCAGACTGGAGGAAACCACGGCGGAAAATACAGGATTGCATTTCCAGATTGCCATCAATTATGGTGGCAGAGATGAATTGATCCGGGCGGTCAGAAAGCTTGCCGCAGAGGTGGCAGAGGGAAAACGCACGCCGGATTCCATTGATGAAGCGGCAATTGACGGAGCGTTGGACACAGCGGGACTGCCGGCACCGGATCTGTTGATCCGCACCTGCGGAGAACAGCGGATTTCCAATTTCCTGTTATGGCAGCTGGCATATACCGAATTTTATTTTACGGATATTGCATGGCCTGATTTTAACCAGCAGGAGTTAGAAAAAGCTATTGCGGCATATAATCAAAGAGACAGACGATATGGGGGATTGAAAAAGTAATGTTCAAGACAAGATTACTCAGCGGAATTGCGTTAGTGATAGTGGCTTTGATTACGATTACCTACGGAAGCTGGGCACTGGCCGGAATTTTAATTCTGGTTTCCCTGTTAGGATATCTGGAGTTGACCAGAGCCTGCCAGGTCAATACCCAGGAGGGGGAGAAATCTGTTTATCTGTATCGTAAGAATGGCTTGGAAATCGTTGGAATACTGGCGGTCATCGCCTATTATGGAGCAATGCTGGCAGGGGCTTCCCAGACGATTCTGGTAATGATTGTGGTGCTTGCTTTTGTTGCAACCCTGTTTGTGTATGTGTTTGGCTATCCGAAATTTTACTCCAATCAGGTCATGAGTGCTTATTTTGCCTTTCTTTATGCCCCGGTGATGCTGTCGTTTATCTACCTGACCCGGAATCTGGAGTATGGGGAATATCTGGTATGGCTGATTTTCCTGGCATCCTGGGGGTGCGATACCTGTGCCTACTGTGTGGGAATGCTCTTTGGAAAAACCATCGGAAACCATAAGATGAGCCCGAAATTGTCCCCCAAAAAATCCATTGAGGGAGCAGTAGGCGGTGTAGTGGGAGCAGCCCTTCTAGGTGTGCTTTATGCGGTTCTTCTGGTGGAAAAGAAAATTCCGGATCAGAATATAACCTGGGTTTTCGCTCTGATCTGTGGCGTGGGAGCTTTGATTTCCATGGTGGGAGATCTGTCAGCTTCTGCGATCAAACGGAATCATGACATCAAGGATTACGGGCATTGTATTCCCGGGCACGGGGGGATCATGGATCGGTTTGACAGTGTGATTGTCACGGCACCGGTCATTTACTTCCTTGCCGTATTGATTTTGAAATAAAGAGGAGAACGTGATGAAAAAGATTGCAATCTTGGGTTCCACTGGTTCCATCGGAACACAGACACTGGAAATTGTCCGTAATAACGAAGATTTGAAAGTAGTGGCAATGGCAGCCGGACGGAATGTGGAACTGATGGAGAAACAGGTACGGGAATTCCGGCCGGATTTCGTATGTATGCAGACACCAGAAGCAGCATCTGATCTGAAGCAGCGTCTGGCGGATATGGAAGGCATCAGGGTGACCTGTGGCATGGAGGGACTTCTGGAAGCGGCAACTCACCCACAGAGTCAGGTATTAGTCACCGGTATCGTGGGAATGATAGGAATAAGACCTACCATTGCGGCAATTGAAGCAGGGAAGGATATTGCTCTTGCCAATAAGGAGACACTGGTGACAGCCGGACATATTATTATGCCCCTGGCTGCGAAGCATGGTGTTTCTATTTTGCCGGTGGACAGCGAACACAGTGCGATTTTCCAGTCCATGAACGGGGAGCCGAAAAACCGGATTTCTAAAATCCTGCTAACCGCTTCCGGTGGTCCTTTCCGGGGGAAAAAACGGGCAGAACTGGAATCCATGACGGTGGAGGATGCCTTGAAGCACCCCAACTGGTCTATGGGCAAAAAAGTTACCATTGATTCGGCTTCCCTTTGTAATAAGGGACTGGAAGTCATGGAGGCCAAATGGCTGTTTGATGTGGAGCTGGATCAGATTCAGGTGGTGATTCAACCCCAGAGCATCATTCATTCCATGGTGGAATATGTGGATGGTGGAATCATGGCACAGCTTGGCACGCCGGATATGAAACTGCCCATCCAGTACGCTTTATTTTATCCCGATCGAAGACCGATGGGTGGAAAGAGAGTGGACTTTTTTGAGCTGGGTCAGCTGACCTTTGAGGCACCGGATATGGAGACTTTTACGGGGCTGAAGCTGGCACTGCAGGCTGCCAGAACCCAGGGAAGCATACCGACGGTGTTTAACGCTGCCAATGAAAGGGCTGTGGCACTGTTTCTGGATAAAAAAATCCGTTTCCTGCAGATACCGGAAATCATTGGAATGTCCATGGAGCATCATCACAACATAGAAAATCCTACCGTGGAGCAGATTCTGGAGACAGAACAGGAGACTTACGAGTACATTGCAGGACTCTCGTTATAAAAAACGGTTGGCAAAGGGAGAATTTTGGTGGTTATAACAATTATTTTATTTCTGATTATTTTTACTATTATGGTGGTAGCCCACGAGTTGGGACATTTTTTACTGGCGAAGGCCAATGGCATCCGGGTGAAAGAGTTTTTCGTGGGGATGGGCCCGACTCTTTTCCATGTGAAAAAAGGTGAGACGGTGTACAGCCTGAAACTGCTGCCTTTAGGCGGAGCCTGCGTTTTTGACGGAGAGGACGGAATGGATCTAAAGGAAGGAGAGGCACCGAAGGAAGGTTCTTTTCCGGCTGCAAATGTGTGGGCAAGAATCGCCACCGTCATAGCAGGACCAATTTTTAACTTTATTCTGGCTTATATGTTTTCCTTGATTATTGTGGCGGCCTGCGGTGTGACACTGCCCACGATCGGAAGTGTCACCGACGGAGGGGCAGCGCAGGAAGCGGGTCTGCAGGCGGGAGATGTGATTACCCGGGTGGATGGAAAAAGAATCCATCTCTTCTCTGAGTTCAGTATGTATGTGGGACTGAACGGCGGTAAGGAACTGACCGTGGAATATGACCGGAACGGAAGCAGGAATACGGTAACGGTGACTCCAATCTATGATGAGACGGATGCCCGCTACTATATCGGCATTGTCAGCACCCAGGGGGCACAGGCAGTGAAAGGACTGCATCTGTTTCAGTATAGCGCCTATGAAGTGAAATACTGGGTAGACCTTACCTTTAAGAGTCTGGGAATGCTTGTCACCGGTCAGGCATCCATCAAAGATCTGGGTGGACCGATTGCCATAGCGCAAACTGTGGGAGAAACCTACGAGGCCACCGCACCCAGTGGATTTGTGACTGTGCTGCTTAACATGATGAACCTGGTGGTATTACTGTCTGTCAACCTTGGAATCCTGAATCTGTTACCCCTGCCGGCACTGGATGGTGGACGTCTGCTGTTCATGCTTATTGAAGTGGTAAGAGGCAAGCCGGTTCCTCCGGAAAAAGAAGGACTGGTACACTTTATCGGTATGGCAGCACTGCTGGTATTGATGGTAGTGGTGATGTATAACGATATTATGCGGTTAGTCACCGGCTAGGCAGTTGACAGCTTGACAGATTTTTCTAAATGAGTATACTGTTCTTATACGAAAGAAGACGCTTCCCAACGTAGAGTTGGGAGGCGTTTTGTTGGTTGCACGCCATAGGTGTGTTCTGAAATTCTTTTTCTATCTTTGGTCTTATGGAAATATCCCGTTTCAAACTACAATCCCAAGCAGAAAATCCTGTGAAAGAAGATCACCTTATCATGGAAAAATGGAACTACATACTCCGGGAAGAAATCGGAGAAAAGGGCAAAGAAGGACGGCATGTCTTTCTGGCAGACCGCATTCTGTCAGAAGATTCGGTGGAATACGGACAGCAGGTTCATGGAGTCAAAACAAGGAAGGGGAAAGAATGCAAATCCAAAAGACAGCGAGTGGTGATTAAAAGCACTGACTGCGCCTCGGTCTACCTGCGCAGTACCCTGGCAGAATTAAACTGCCTGCAAGGGTTGCAGCATCCGGGAATCCCCCGGATATTGGAGCATCGCCGGGAGGGGACAAGCTACCACTTGGTACTGCCTTATATTGAAGGAAAATCCCTGAAAACCATATTGGAAGAAAAGAAAGAGGTGGAGCCAGAGAAGGCATTTTCCCTGCTCCGGCAGCTGGGGGAAATTCTGTGTTACCTTCACAGCCTAAATCCCCCGATTCTTTACCGGGATTTAAAACCGGAGCATATCCGGATTGACTGGAATGGTCAAGTGCATCTGCTGGATTTCGATGGAGCAATGCCTATGGGAAAGGTGGGTGAGCAGATTGGAAATCCCCGCTTTTCTGCCCCGGAGCAGTTTGTATCCCAGGCAAAAGTGGATGAGCGCAGTGATATCTACGCCTTTGGAAAAATTGCAGAACTGCTTTTTTTCCAGTTCCCACCAGAAACATTGACAACATGGGAGCGGAGAAAATGGAAACGGTTTTTGAAACGCTGTACCCAGGAAAATAAAGAAAAACGTTATGGGAATATGAAAATGGTTTTGCGGGAACTGAAAAGGCTGGAAAATCCCAAAACAGGGAAGGACAGTCTGGGCAGTTCGTTACCTTGACACCCTTTTGGGGCGATGCTAGAATGGGGTTACGTTGATAAATTTACCATCAGAAAGGCTGGTTTTTGATATGATATTGCGGGAGCAGACAAGGGAAGTTGCCATTGGAAATCGGAAAATCGGAGGGAAGAATCCCATTCTGATTCAGTCCATGACGAATACGAAAACAGAGGATATGAAAGCCACGGTGGAACAGATTCACCGGCTGGAAAAGGCAGGCTGCGAAATCATCCGTTGTACCGTGCCCACCCTGGAGGCGGCAGAGGCCATTAAGGAAATCAAAAAGCAGATTTCCATTCCTTTGGTGGCAGATATTCATTTTGACTATCGCATGGCAATCGCCGCCATGGAAAACGGTGCGGACAAAATCCGCATCAATCCCGGTAATATCGGCTCCAGGGAGCGGTTACAGGCAGTGGTGGAGACGGCAAAAGCCCGGAACATTCCGATCCGGGTAGGTGTGAACTCCGGTTCCCTGGAAAAAGACCTGGTGGAGAAATACCGCGGTGTCACTGCAGAGGGAATCGTGGAGAGCGCTTTGGATAAGGTACACATGATTGAAGATATGGACTATCAGAACCTGGTCATCAGTATCAAATCCTCTGATGTGTTGATGTGCGTCAAAGCCCACGAACTGTTGGCAGACAAGACCCCCTATCCCTTACATGTGGGAATTACCGAGGCGGGCACCATCACCAGTGGAAACATCAAATCCGCCATCGGCCTGGGACTGATTTTAAATCAGGGCATCGGCAATACCATCCGGGTATCCCTTACCGGCGACCCGGTGGAGGAGATTAAATCTGCCAAGCTGATTCTGCGTACCTTACAGCTGCGGAAGGGCGGCGTGGAGGTGGTGTCCTGCCCCACCTGTGGACGCACCCAGATTGATTTAATCAAACTTGCCAATCAGGTGGAAACCATGGTGGAGGACTATCCTTTAGACATCAAGGTGGCAGTGATGGGCTGCGTGGTAAATGGACCGGGAGAGGCAAAAGAGGCAGATTTGGGAATCGCCGGAGGAATCGGCGAAGGATTGCTGATCAAGCATGGGGAGATTGTCCGCAAGGTGCCGGAGAATCAGCTTTTGGATGCACTCCGCGAGGAACTGGAGCATTGGAACTAACATGACCAAAAAATTTTTTGAGGTGTTTCCTGCCTTAAAGCTGGAACGGACGCAGAAAGACTATTTTGAGCCGGTGGAGGTGCAGCGGGTACTCTCCACCGCCAGAAAAGATTTTCTGCGTATTTATATCTATAGTGAAAGACTGATTCCCAAGGAAATCGTCTTTGCCGTGGAGAGACAGATTGAGAAACAGATTCTGTCTCAATTTTCCATGCGGGTAAAAATGTATGAACGCTACAAGCTGTCCGCCCAGTACAATCTGCAGAAACTTATGGACGTGTATCTGGACAGCATTATGCTGGAGGTGCGGGAGTACGACCATATTTTACATAATGTGCTGCGGAAGGCGCAGTTTTCCTATCCCGATGAGAAGACCATCCACATGTGCGTGGAGGACACGGTGCTTGCCCGAGGTAAAATGCAGGAGCTGACCCGGATTCTGGAAAAAATCATCGGGGAGCGGTGTGGACTGGATGTAGTGCTCCGGGAGGAATACCGTGTTCCCGAAGAAACCGGGCGCAAGGAGGAGGAAGAACACCGGATTGCCATGGAGGTTGCCCAGATTGCTGCCCGCATGAAGGGAGTCTCCGGGGAAGAGGGGCAGGAGGCACAGCCTGTGGCAAGTGCCGAATCCAAACCCGCAGCCGGAATCACAAAAGGGGCATCTGCGTCCCCCGAAGGCGGAGCGGCAGGCGGAAAGGGTGGCAAATTCGCCGGCGGACAAAGGAAGGGAGATTTTGTCCGCCCCGTCAAGCGCTCCGACAACCCCGATGTACTCTATGGCAGAGACTTTGAGGGCGAGGCCATGCGCATGGATGAAATCCTGGGTGAGATGGGAGAAGTCACGGTTCGTGGCATGATTATGGATTTGGACAAGCGGGAAATCCGTAACGAAAAGACCATTCTGATCTTTAATGTGACGGACTTTACAGACACCATGACCATCAAGCTCTTTGCCAGAAATGACCAGGTGGCAGAGATTACCAGCGGCATCAAACCCGGTGCCTTTGTGAAACTCCAGGGCATGACCATGGTAGATAAATTTGATAACGAGCTGACCATCGGTTCCCTGGTGGGCATCAAGAAAATTCCCGATTTCCGCACCAGCCGGCAGGATAACAGCGTCCGCAAGCGGGTGGAACTCCACTGCCATACAAAAATGAGTGATATGGATGGCGTTTCCGAGGCGAAGGATATCGTAAAAAGGGCATATAAGTGGGGAATGCCTGCCATTGCCATCACCGACCATGGTGTGGCACAGTCCTTTCCCGATGCCAACCATGTGTGGGAGGATTTGTGGAAAGCGGAGAAAGCCAAACGGAAGGAGGCGGGGGATCCCAATCCCGACCGTCAGGATTTCTTTAAGGTCATCTACGGCGTGGAGGCATATCTGGTGGATGATCTGCGGGACATTGTGATTAACGAAAAGGGACAGACCCTGATGGGAGAGACCTATGTGGTGTTCGATATTGAGACCACCGGTTTTTCACCCATTCATAACCGCATCATCGAAATCGGCGCGGTAAAGGTGGCAAACGGAGAGATTCTTGACCGGTTTTCTACCTTTGTCAATCCCGATGTGCCCATTCCCTACCGGATTGAAAAGCTGACCAGCATTAACGACAGCATGGTGATGGATGCCCCCATGATTGATGTGATTCTGCCCCGGTTTTTAGAATTCTGTGAGGGCTGTGTCCTGGTGGCGCACAATGCCAACTTTGATATGAGCTTTATTCTGGAAAATGCGAAACGGCAGGGAATCAAGACGGACATTACCTATGTGGATACCGTGGGCATTGCCCGGATGCTTTTGCCCAACCAGGCGAAACATACCCTGGATGCGGTGGCAAAGACCCTGAATGTCTCTCTGGAAAATCATCACCGGGCAGTAGACGATGCGGAATGTACCGCAGAGATTTTCATTAAATTATGCAAGATGCTTCTGGAGGAGGGGGCGGATACGCTGGCAAAAGTCAACGCTATGGGAGAGTCCAATCCGGACATCATCAAAAAGATGGGAACCTATCACGCCATCATTCTGGCGCAGAACAACATCGGGCGGATGAACCTGTACCGGCTGATTTCCGAATCTCATCTCACCTATTACAACCGGCGTCCCCGTGTGCCCAAGAGCCTCTTTGTGAAGTACCGGGAGGGCCTCCTTCTGGGCAGTGCCTGTGAGGCGGGAGAACTGTACCGGGCATTGCTGGACGGCGCCTCCGACACGGAGATTGCCCGGCTGGTGAATTTCTATGATTATCTGGAAATCCAGCCTGTGGGAAACAATAAATTTATGATTGCATCGGAAAAGGTGGAGGCGGTGCAGTCCGAAGAAGATATTAAGAACTTTAACCGGAAGATTGTGGAACTGGGGGAACAGTTCCAGAAACCGGTGGTTGCCACCTGTGATGTGCATTTTCTCGACCCGGAGGACGAGGTTTACCGCCGGATTATCATGGCGGGAAAAGGATTTGAGGATTCTGATGAGCAGGCGCCTCTGTATCTGCGTACCACCGAGGAGATGCTGGCGGAATTTGAATATCTGGGACGGGAAAAAGCGGAGGAAGTGGTGATTACCAACACCAACAAAATCGCGGACACCATTGATGTAATGAGTCCGGTGCGCCCGGATAAATGTCCCCCGGTCATCCCGGATTCCGATTCGATTCTGACCAAAATCTGTTACGATAAAGCCCATGAAATTTACGGCCCGGAGCTGCCGAAAATCGTAGAAGACCGTCTGGAAAAGGAGTTACATTCCATTATCAGCAATGGTTTTGCGGTAATGTACATCATCGCCCAGAAACTGGTGTGGAAGTCGGTGGAGGATGGCTACCTGGTTGGCTCCCGTGGTTCTGTCGGTTCCTCCTTCGTGGCGAACATGGCGGGTATTACCGAGGTAAATTCCTTAAGCCCCCACTATGTTTGCCCCAACTGCCACTACTATGACTTTGATTCCCCGGAGGTAAAGAAATACGGCGGCGGTGCCGGATGTGATATGCCGGATAAGGACTGCCCCGTGTGCGGACATCCCCTGTCCAAGCAGGGCTTTGATATTCCGTTTGAAACCTTCCTGGGCTTTAAGGGAGATAAGGAGCCGGATATCGACTTAAACTTCTCCGGTGAGTACCAGAGTAAAGCCCATAAGTACACGGAGGTTATTTTCGGCTACGGACAGACCTTCCGTGCGGGAACCATTGCAACCCTGGCGGATAAGACAGCCTTTGGTTATGTGAAGAATTATTTTGAGGAGCGGGGCATCCACAAGAGAACCTGTGAAATCAACCGGATTGTCACGGGATGTACCGGCGTCCGGCGAAGTACCGGACAGCATCCCGGCGGTATTGTTGTTTTGCCGGTGGGAGAGGACATTAACTCCTTTACCCCGGTGCAGCATCCGGCGAATGATATGACCACGGATACAGTTACTACTCATTTTGACTATCATTCCATTGACCACAACCTGTTGAAACTGGATATCCTGGGACACGATGATCCCACCATGATTCGTATGCTCCAGGATTTGACGGGAATTGAGCCCACCAAGATTCCTCTGGACGACCCCCAGGTGATGAGTCTGTTCCAGAACACTTCGGCGCTGGGCATCACCCCGGATCAAATCAGCGGCACCCCCACCGGTTCCCTGGGCATCCCGGAGTTTGGTACACCCTTCGTTATCCAGATGCTGCTGGACACCAAGCCCAAGGCGTTTTCCGATCTGGTGCGTATCTCCGGTCTGGGTCATGGTACCGATGTATGGCTGGGAAATGCCAGCACCTTGATTGAAGAAGGAAAAGCCACCATTTCCACCGCTATCTGCTGTCGAGATGATATTATGATTTATCTGATCCAGATGGGGGTTGACCCGGCGCTGTCCTTTACCATCATGGAGTCGGTGCGAAAAGGAAAAGGTCTGAAACCGGAGTGGGAGAAGGAGATGCTTGCCCACGATGTACCGGACTGGTATATCTGGTCCTGCAAAAAGATTAAGTACATGTTCCCGAAAGCCCATGCGGCGGCTTATGTTATGATGGCGTGGCGTATCGCCTATTGTAAAATAAATTATCCACTGGCCTACTATGC
>CAKRNW010000034.1 GCA_934371505.1 uncultured Lachnospiraceae bacterium | reverse complement strand
GCTTCCTCGATGGCAACTGCAACAGCAACGGTAGCGCCAACCATCGGGTTGTTACCCATACCGATTAAGCCCATCATCTCAACGTGAGCGGGAACGGAGGAAGAACCTGCGAACTGTGCATCAGAGTGCATACGGCCTAAGGTATCGGTGAAACCATAGGATGCGGGACCTGCAGCCATGTTATCGGGATGCAGGGTACGTCCGGTACCACCACCGGAAGCAACGGAGAAGTATTTCTTTCCTGCTTCGATTCTCTCTTTTTTGTAGGTTCCTGCTACCGGATGCTGGAAACGGGTAGGGTTGGTGGAGTTACCGGTAATGGAAACATCTACGTTCTCTTTCCACATGATGGCAACACCTTCGGGTACGGAGTTTGCACCATAGCAGTTTACTTTGGAACGAAGTCCTTCAGAGTAAGCGATACGCTCGATCTCTTTTACTTCGTTGGTATAAGGATCGTACTCGGTCTCTACGAAGGTAAAACCGTTGATACGGGAAATAATCTTAGCAGCGTCTTTTCCAAGACCATTTAAGATAACACGCAGAGGTTTCTGACGAACTTTGTTTGCTTTCTCAGCGATACCGATCGCACCTTCAGCGGCAGCGAAGGACTCGTGACCGGCTAAGAAACAGAAACAGTCGGTCTCCTCTTCCAGTAACATTTTACCAAGGTTACCATGTCCAAGACCTACTTTACGGGTATCAGCAACAGAACCGGGGATACAGAAAGACTGTAAACCTTCGCCGATTGCAGCAGCAGCCTCAGAAGCTTTGCGGCAGCCTTTTTTGATTGCGATAGCGGCACCTACGGTGTATGCCCAGCAAGCATTCTCGAAACAGATGGGCTGAATCTTTTTAACCTGGTCATACACATCAAGACCGGCATCTTTGGTAATTTTCTCGGCTTCTTCGATGGAAGAAATGCCATAGCTGTTTAATACGCCATTGATTTTATCAATACGTCTTTCATAAGACTCGAATAATGCCATGATTATTTTACCTCCTTGTCGTTTCTGGGATCGATGATCTTCACTGCATCATCAACACGTCCGTACTGTCCGCAGGACTTCTCATAAGCGGTAGCGGGATCGTCACCTTTCTTGATGAAATCAGTCATCTTACCAAGGTTAACGAACTTGTAACCGATGATCTGATCATCTTTGTCCAGAGCGATACCGGTAACATAACCCTCTGCCATCTCCAGATAACGAGGTCCCTTTTTCAGAGTGCCGTACATGGTACCTACCTGGCTTCTTAAGCCTTTACCTAAGTCCTCAAGACCAGCACCTACAGGCAGACCTTCCTCGGAGAATGCACTCTGTGTACGACCGTAAACGATCTGTAAGAACAACTCTCTCATAGCGGTGTTGATTGCATCACAAACAAGGTCGGTATTTAATGCTTCCATAACGGTTAAGCCGGGCAGAATCTCAGCTGCCATAGCTGCGGAGTGAGTCATACCGGAACATCCGATGGTCTCAACGAGAGCCTCCTGGATGATGCCTTCCTTAACATTTAAAGTCAGCTTGCAGGCACCCTGCTGAGGTGCACACCAGCCCACTCCGTGTGTTAAACCGGAAATATCTTTTACTTCTTTGGCCTGAACCCATTTTGCTTCTTCAGGGATGGGAGCACAGCCGTGATGAACGCCCTGCGCTACTGTACACATCTCTTCAACTTCTTTAGAATAGATCATGTGAAAACTCCTTTCGATTAAGTAATCATTTGGTGGCCTGATGTCGCCACACATTACTCACATTTTCGCACATTTAGGACAAAAAATCCAGTCTTTTGATAGAATTTTATCAATTTTATCAATTTTTCTCCCTTAACCAAACTATTTCCTCTGTACAATACCCTCCTGGGATTTGAAAATATGTTGTTCAGGCACAAACCCACGGACACTGGAGGTGGGATAAACATTGGAGTGTCTGCCGATGACAGTGCCGGGATTTAAGACGCTGTTGCAGCCTACTTCCACATAGTCTCCAAGCATGGCACCCATTTTCTTTAAGCCGGTTTCCACTGCCCCGCTGGGGATTCTGATGGTAACCAGTGTCTTGTCGCTCTTGACATTGGAGGTGATGGAGCCTGCTCCCATGTGGGATTTATAGCCCAGAATACTGTCACCCACATAATTGTAGTGAGGAACCTGTACCTTATTAAAAAGAATCACATTCTTTAACTCGGTGGAGTTTCCCACAACAGCACCTTTTCCCACAATGGCATTGCCCCGGATAAAGGCACAGTGGCGCACTTCCGCCTCCTCATCAATGATGCAGGGACCGCCGATATAGGCACTGGGAAAAATTTTGGCAGATTTGGCAACCCATACATTTTCTCCCCGCTGTTCAAATTTCTCCGGGTCAAGAGTCTTGCCCAGCTCTACGATAAAGTCACTGATTTTCGGCAGCAGTTCCCAGGGATACAGCTCCGGGTCAAACAAAGCCGCGGCAATCGTCTCGTTTAAATTATACAGATTCTTGATTTTCATTGCGTCCATTTTCTTGTCCTTCTTTCTTCTCCGGGGTAATACCGGGATTTTCAAAATCAAACTCTATTTTATCATTTTCATATTTTAAACAGGTTTCAAAGTTGGCACCGGAACGCGCCACAAAGCCGGTTACTTTTGCCTTCGTCTTGCCGGTTTCCAGTAATTCCTGCAAAATCTCCTCCGGCAGCTCCACCTGGGCAACAGTGTGCCGCAGCTTAAAGCCACATGTACAAGTGTATGCCCACTGTTCCTTCATCATGGGTTTCCCGCATTTGGGACAAACCAGATGGGAAGGAACCGGCGCCGGTTTTTCGGGAAAGTCAAAGGTAATCTGTCCCTCCTCCGTCAGCTTTAAGGGAGCGGTAAACATCATGCCGGTTTTGGCTACAAAGCCCTCAATGGGGGAAGTATGTCTCTCTGTCAAAAGCTGTTTCACCTGGGCTTCCTTTAAAGAAACGCCGGCGATTCTGCCGATGGAAAATTTGCAGCTTCCCTCCTCATTTCTGTCGTAGTTTGCACAGCCATAGCCAAAGGTCGTTTTTACGATATCCCCGCCACACAGAGGACATGCCACACCTTTTACCTTGACAGGCTCCACATTTTCAAAATCAAAGGCAATGCCCTTAACGATGCCCTTCTCATCCTTGTCTAACATAAGGCAGGCGTCAAATTTCTTGCCGGATTTGGACTTAAAACCCCGGATCGTTCCTGTTTTTCCGGTGTTGATTAACTCACGGACAACGGACTCGGATAAATCCTTTCCGGCAATTTTTCCGATGGAGAACTTACAGCTCCCCTCCACATTTCTGTCATATCTGGCACAGCCGTAGCCAAAGGGTGTCTTTACAATATCGCCGCCACATAAGGGACATACCACATCCTTCACTTTGGCAGGCTCCACATTTTCAAAATCAAATTTAATTCCGGTAACCTTTCCGTTTTCATCCTGATCCAGCATCAGACAGGCATCAAACTTTTTGCCGGATTTGGATTTAAAGCCCCGGATCGTTCCTGTCTTCCCGTTATTTAACAGTTCCAGAACCTGTTCCTCCGTCAATTCCTTCTCCGCAATCTTCCCAATGGAAAATTTGCAGCTTTCCGGGTCATCCTTTTTATAATTGGAACAGCCGAAACCAAAGGGCGTGGTGCCGATCTCTCCCCCGCACAGGGGACATTTGGCACCAATTTTCCGTCTTGCACCCATGCCCTTGCCGTTTTTCCCGGCAAAGGGAGAAATTTTTTCTGCCAGTGGTACACGCAAATCCTGCTCTTTCATGGAAATGGTTTCGGCTCGGATAAAATGCTCCAGCTTTGCCCGGTAATCTTCCATGACTACTGTGCCGTTGGTGATGCCGTCCAGTCCCTTTTCCCAGGAGGCGGACATCTTGGGATTTAACAGTGCCGGTACGGTCATTGCCACCACTTCGTAAACCATCTCACCCAGCCGCTCCGGAGAGAGAATCTGGGTTTTGGGGTTGAGATTTAAGTACCCGATCCGCACCAGCTTACGGATAATCTCCGCACGGGTTGCGGAGGTGCCGATGCCGGAGCCTTTGATTTGTTCCCGCAGCTCCTCATCCTCAATAAGCTGTCCCGCATTCTCCATGGCAAGCACCATGGAACCAGAGGTGTAGCGTTTCGGCGGTGATGTTTTTCCTTCCCTCAATTCATAACCGATGACTGTCAGAGCATCGTTTACCTTTAATTTCCGTACGCAGCCAAGAAAAGCGGCACTGTCTGCCACCTCATCAGAATCGGAAGAACTGTTAGCGTCTTCCCCCTCCTTCGTATTCTGTTTCTGCAGTCCGGTGATTTCCAGATATCCCTCTTTTCGCAGTGCCCTTGCGGAAGCAAAAAACTTTTCCGTATTGACCTGTACAGTCAACTTTGCAGTGTCATACTCAGCAGGGGGATAAAAAATACTTAAGAAACGGCGGACAATCAAATCATAAACCTTCCGCTGTAAATCATTTAAACCACCGTATTCCGTCAGTTGTCCCGTGGGAATGACGGCATAGTGGTCAGTCACTTTGCTGTCATCGGTGTATGCTGTCCGGGCAATATTGGCATAGAGCCTGTTTTTCAGAATAGACTCCGTGAATTTCGCCGTAGGCTGATACCCTGTCAGCTTATTCAGATTCTTATGGATTTCCTTTGCCACCGCCGTGGAAAGCACTCTGGCATCGGTACGGGGATAAGTAGTCAGCTTTTTCTCATACAAATCCTGTGCCACCTGCAGTGTCTGGTCCGGGCTGATTTTAAAGCGTTTGGAACATTCCGCCTGCAGCTCTGCCAGGTTGAATAACAGGGGGGCCCGTTTCTTACTGGTGCCCAGTTCCAGTTCTTTTACGGTGGCGGGTTTCTGCTCCAGTTCCCCCATCATCGTCCGGGCATCCTCCTGCCGTTTAAAACCATTCTCCTTGTAAAGTAAGGGAGACTGGAAATATTTGGATCCTTCCACAGTCTTCCACTGCGCCTGTAACGGCGGATTATCCGACTTTTCATCGCCAGCTTTCTGCACCGGCTGGAAATTGCCCACAACACGATAAAAGGGAGTCTCCGCAAAATTGCGAATCTCCCGTTCACGAATGACTACCATGCCCAGCACACAGGTCATAACCCGCCCCACCGCAATGGCAGTGTAGCTTTGTGTGCCTGCGGCATCGTTTAAAAGTCTTCCGTATTTCACAGACATAACACGGGAAAAGTTAATACCCATGGCATAGTCCTCAATGGTTCGCATAATTCCAGACTTCCCCAGGTTCGCGTAATCGGACATGGGTTTTGCCTCCCGGATCCCCCGGAGAATCTCTTCCTCCGTCTGGGAGTCAATCCAGACCCGGCGTTCCTCCATGCCATCCCGCACCCCGCCGAAATTGCGGATGTTTTCCTCGATGGTCTGTCCTTCTTTTCCGGAGTCTCCTGCCCAGTAGACCGTGTCAATGTCCTCCCGGTGCAGCATGGTTTCTACAATATCATATTGTCCTCTGACATTTTCAATCACATGATATTTATAAGTCGCTGGCAGGAAGGGCAAATCCTCCAGCTTCCACTTCCGGTATTTCTCGTCATAGTCCTCCGGATAAACCATTTCTACCAGGTGCCCCACACACCAGGTAATCACATACTGGTCATTCTCCAGATAACCGTTCCTTCGTCCCGACACATGTAAAACCCGCGCAAACTCCTGCGCCACAGAGGGTTTCTCTGTGATAATCAGTTTTTTCCCCATGAAATCTCCTAAAATGTTAATTGCTGTACAGAAATCAGATGAACCAGACGGTTCAACCGTTCCTCTGCCTGAACCTGGGTGTCAAAACCTTCGCCGCCGAAAATCAAAATTTCTTCCGGTTCCAGTTTTGCTTTTTTCAGACAAAGAAGAAACTGTTCATATTCCCCAGAAGTGACCACCCTTGAAAAACTGCAAAGTGCTACAATGGTATGACCATCTCCATCCACTGCCACAATATCAATACATCCCGTCTTTCCCTGCCAGATTCCTCTTTTGCTCAATGGATGCTGCATTTCTATATACTCCAGACATACATCCCGGAAACAGGAATCCCCATAGGCAGAAAGATATTTCCCAACATAGCGGTCATAAAACTCTCCCGGATTCATTGTATCCAGTTTTCCCAAATGCGGATAAAGAAACGTATAATAAAAACGAACAAAGGGATTTCTTATCCGGTAAATTCCTTTTTGTGTATTGGCTCTTCCATCGGTATCATAGGAAAAGATTTTTTCCACAATTTCCAGTTCCATGAGATTTCGTAGATAAACACTGATTTTTGCCCTGGAAAATCCGGTATGAAGGTACAACTCATTTAGCTTATGCCTTCCTTCTGCCAGGGCAGAAAGAATGGTATTGTACACCGCAAGTTCCCGCAGTTCCTCTCCCACCAGACGCTGTGCCTCATAAAAGAGCGCACCGGAAGGTGATAAAATAGCATTACAGATATTCTCACGAAGATTTTTTTTCGGATCAAACTCTTTCCAGTATGCAGGCATTCCTCCCGAGATGCCATATAAAGCTACACAATCTTTAATATCGTAAGAGGGATATTCTTCCCGAAGCAATCGGAAAGGTAAGGGTTTCAGCTTTAATAATCCGGATAAATCAAGGGCTGCATGTCCAATTCTGGGAACCATGGCATTTTCTACCCATCCAACAGTAGAACTGCACAAAATCACCAGCAGGCTTTGCTGACTTTGTTCTTTTTTTACAAAGAAAATCAATTCATCCATAAAGGTATCACTGTTTTTTACCAGATTCTGGAATTCATCAATGATCATCACTTTTTTATGTGTGATGATTCTTGTCTGTGTTTCCCAGATCTGTGTATAGGTAGGATAATCCGGCAGTTCCAGACCCTCCTCCTCCAGCTCTCTTGCCCAGTCATAGCGCTGTTGCCGTTCTGAGCCGTTGGTTGCCAGATGATATCCATATGGCTTATCGATACAGAAATCCCTCACAAGTGCGGTCTTACCAATGCCATGTCCTCCATATACCACTACAATTTGATTCCCGTCGGCGTTATAAAATTGTTCCAGATATTTCTTTTCTGCCCAACGCTGTGACATCATAAATAGGATTCCTCATGTTGAATCAGTTTTTCCAGTTCTGCTTTGGGAACAGGTTTACTCATCAGATAGCCCTGTACCACATCTGCACCCATGCGCCTGATATACTCAAATTGTTTTTCTGTTTCCACGCCCTCGGCTATACTAACCAGATCAAGTTTCTTAGACAGATATACCATCGTCTCGGTAATCACCTGCGTTGATTGATCCTGTAACAGCGTATCCAAAAAAGACTTGTCTATTTTTAAGGCATTGGCAGGCATATCCTT
The DNA here is from genome assembly GCA_934371505.1 of uncultured Lachnospiraceae bacterium. GTDB lineage: Bacteria > Bacillota > Clostridia > Lachnospirales > Lachnospiraceae > UMGS2037. Next base: position 12,062 of record CAKRNW010000034.1, on the reverse strand, counting down.
TAAGTACGATAAAGAGGAAAAGCCTGTGCCAAAATCGTCGATTGATATTTTGAATCCCATATCCCGAAGCCGTTCCAGACGGCTGATAATCCGCTGGGTATCATCAATCAGCACACTTTCCGTAACTTCCAGTTCCACTTCTGCCGGATCAATTTCAAACTTTTTCAGGTGCTGTTGCATCCGTTCAATCAAATCGTCACCCTGTAGCTGTGCCACTGAAATATTAATGGATAAAATCATGGGATAATGATATTTCTTCTTCCATTCTGACCAGCTTTTAAAAGAATCCCGGATAACCCAGTCACCAATATCCCTCATTAATCCGCTGCTTTCTGCCACAGATATAAAATCTGCGGGAAAATGCATGACACCTTCTCTGTCACGCATACGGATCAGCGCTTCTGCCCCTCGTAGTTTCCGATCATAACAGAAGTACTGGGGCTGATAGTATAGTTCAAAGGTTTCATTCCTCATGGCTTCCTTTATCAGCTGTTCCAGTTCGATATGATCTTTAAACTGTTTGCTCACCTGTTCATCAAAATAGCGTACATTATCTTTTCCGACTTCCTTTACATACATCATGGAGATCTCTGCATTTTTGATAAGATCCAATGCATTTTGGGTGGATTCCGGATATTCAGCCACTCCCACGCTCACAGAAACAGAAATTAATCTGCCGTTGGTAAGCCGGATCGGAGTGGAAAGTTTTTCCCGGATAGCACGATACATGCTATCCGCATTACAATCTCCACAGGGATCATAAATTGCCATAAAGAAATGATCTTCCCCGAAATGAGAAGCAATGACACGATCATTAGTAAAGCTTCTGAGGATACCGCCAAAGACCTGAATGAGTTCATCTCCGTAAATAATGCCGATTCCATCATTGATTCGTTTAAAATTATCAATATCAATCATCATGATGGATACACAGGCGTGTTCCTCGGAAGCACGTCTCACAAAACCGCCAAGATTGCTGACAAAAAACATTTTATTCATCAGACCTGTCGTGTTGTCATAATAGGCCAGGTAGGATAGTTCCGCCCTTTTTTCGTGATCCTTTGTCACATTGGAGACGCGCAGAATCCGTGCCAGACGGACATTGTTTTCGCAGAAATCTACCAGGCTGAAATCATACCAGCATTTTCCATTATTCACACCGCAGATAAGATGATTACTGTCCTTATCCGGTAATTCCTCCGAGAGAACAAGATCTCTGAGTTTTTCTTGATAAGAATCATCCACCGCATCATAGACACGATTTAAATCAGCAATCGTTTCTACTCTGAAATCAAAAAAAGAATCCCATTTCCCAAGATTCTTAAAGGTCTGATCCTCATACGAGTAATAAAGTATGGCATCAGAAGATGTATCGGCAATCTGCCGATACATCTTCTCAGTTTTCTTTATTTTTTTATTCTGGGCTGTTAACAGGTCAATGGTATACTGCATTTCGTCCATGATGGGGTTCCTCATCTTTTATTATGACTTTATTTTTTTGTAATGAAACCTTTTGCCTTTAATAATTCTGCACAGAGTACAGCACCGCCGGCAGCACCTCTTACGGTATTATGGGATAGACCTACGAATTTCCAATCATAAACGGTATCCTCCCGGAGACGTCCTACGCTGATTCCCATGCCGTTCTCATAATCTACATCCAGAGTTACCTGGGGACGGTTGTCCTCCTCCATATACCGGATAAACTGCCTGGGTGCGCTGGGCAGGTTCAGTTCCTGGGGAACACCGCTAAAAGAGGTCAGTTTTTCAATTAACTGCTCTTTGGTGGGTTTCTTTTTGAATTTTACAAAGACAGCTGCGGTGTGTCCGTTTAATACGGGGACACGGATACACTGACAGGTAATGACCGGACTGGTTGCCGGTACAATCTCTCCATCCTTTACTTCTCCCCACAGACGTAAGGGTTCTTTCTCGGATTTTTCTTCCTCACCACCGATGTAAGGAATGATATTTCCCACCATCTCCGGCCAGTCTTTGAAAGTTTTTCCCGCACCGGAAATTGCCTGATAGGTAGTAGCCACTACCTCGTAAGGCTCAAACTCTTTCCATGCAGTTAAAACAGGGGCATAGGACTGGATGGAGCAGTTAGGTTTTACAGCAATAAAACCACGTTTTGTTCCCAGTCTCTTCTTCTGTGCCTCGATAACTTCCACATGCTCAGGGTTAATCTCCGGAACCATCATGGGAACATCGGGTGTCCAACGGTGCGCACTGTTATTGGAAACCACAGGGGTTTCGGTCTTTGCATACTCTTCCTCGATTTTCTTAATCTCGTCCTTGCTCATGTCCACAGCACTGAACACAAAGTCAACCCGGCTGGCAACTGACTCCACCTCGTTGACATTCATCACCTTGATTTCCTTTACAGCCTCCGGCATGGGGGTATCCATTTTCCAACGGTCACCCACTGCATCCTCATAGGTTTTTCCTGCGGAACGTGGGCTTGCAGCGATGGTTGTCACCTCAAACCAGGGATGATTCTCCAGCAGCGAAATAAAACGCTGACCTACCATACCGGTTCCGCCAAGAATTCCGACTTTTAGTTTCTCACTCATAATGTTCTCCTCTTTTTCCTTTTTCTTTTTATGAATTTTTAAGGTATCCCTCTTCTATCGCAATGACCTTCTGCATGGCTTCTTTTCCAGGCGCACCGATGGTCAGACGTTTTTCCACACAGGTTTTTAAGGAAACAGAATCATAAATATCAGTATCAAAGGCAGGGCTTAATTTCTTGAACTCTTCCATGGATAAGTCTTCAATTCCACAATTTTTATCAATGCAGTACAGTACCATATGTCCGATGATTCCATGGGCATCCCGGAAAGGTACACCCTTTCCTACCAGATAGTCAGCAGCATCGGTAGCGTTGGTAAAACCGTTAATGGCACTCTTTTCCATCACAGGCTTGTTGAACTTCATGGTCTTTACCATGCCGGTAAACAGTGCCACACAGCCTTTTACGGTGTCAATGGCATCGAAGGTCAATTCCTTGTCCTCCTGCATGTCTTTGTTGTAGGCGAGAGGAATTCCTTTCATGGTGGTTAAAATACTGGTGAGTGCCCCGTAAACGCGTCCGGTCTTGCCACGGACAAGTTCTGCAATATCCGGATTTTTCTTCTGCGGCATAATACTGCTTCCCGTGGAATAAGCATCATCAATCTCTACGAAACGATATTCGTTGGTATTCCAGATAATAATTTCCTCACAAAATCTGGATAAGTGCATCATAATCGTGGACAAGGCAGAAAGCAGTTCAATCACATAGTCACGGTCAGACACAGAATCCATACTGTTTAAGGTGGGACCTGCAAAACCCATGAGTTCTGCACTGAACTCACGATCCAAAGGATAAGTAGTTCCTGCAAGAGCACCTGCTCCCAAAGGGCAATCATTCATGCGGGTATAAATATCTTTCAGACGACCTCTGTCCCGTTTGAACATTTCAAAGTAAGCACCGAAATGGTGAGCCAGTGTCACCGGCTGGGCTTTCTGTAAATGGGTAAAGCCCGGCATGTAGGTTTCCAGATTTTCCTCCATGATATTTAATAATACCTGAAGTAGTTCTTTTACCAGAGCATCAATCTCCAGAATCTCTTCTCTCACATAGAGACGCATATCCAATGCCACCTGGTCGTTACGGCTCCTGCCGGTATGTAAACGCTTTCCCGCATCTCCGATCCGGTCGATGAGATTTGCCTCCACGAAACTGTGAATATCCTCGTAGGTATCGGAAATTTCCAGTTTACCACTCTCCACATCTTCCAGAATGGAAGTCAGTCCCTTTCGGATTGCCTCGGCATCCTCTTTTGTCAAAATTCCCTGTTTTTCCAGCATGGTGGCATGTGCCATGCTCCCCTGTATATCCTGTTTATAAAATTTCTTATCAAAAGAAATAGATGCATTGAAATTATAAACCAGCTTGTCCGTCTCTTTTGTAAATCTTCCGCCCCAGAGCTGTGCCATTGCCGTTGTTCCTTTCATAAATAGTTAAACCTAGATTTGATACTAGCATATTTCTATTTGAAATTCAACAAAAAGGTAGGGAACGGAAAGCCCATTTTCGACATAGAATACCTTATATAAAAAAGATTCGCCGGTTTCATTCTGGCGGGAAGGGTGATGTTTATGAGCACAACAGTTCTGAATATCAGGGATCTGTCCTATTCCTATCACAGTCTGAAAGGTGAGACACCTGCACTGTCACATATCACCTTTTCTGTCAAAGAAGGGGAATTTGTGGCAATAGTAGGTCCCAGTGGCTGTGGAAAATCCACGTTATTGTCATTAATTGCAGGGTTGCTTTCCCCGGAGGATGGCCTCATTGAAAAGGGAAATTCCAGAATCGGTTACATGTTACAGCATGACCATCTGCTGGAATGGCGTACTATTTACCAGAATGTCTGTCTGGGACTGGAAATCAACCACTGCCGGACACTGGAAAATCTGGAATATATTGATGCCCTCTTAAGGGAATATGATTTGGAATTGTTCCGGGATAAATACCCTTCAGAATTGTCCGGGGGCATGAAACAGCGGGCGGCACTCATCCGCACCATGGCGTTAAAGCCGGATTTGCTTCTGTTGGATGAACCTTTCAGTGCCCTGGACTACCAGACCCGCCTCCAGGTTTCCGGGGATATCTGTGAGAAAATCCGGCAGGCTGGGAAAACTGCCATTCTCATCACCCACGACCTGTCGGAGGCTATCTCACTGGCAGACCGGATTCTGGTACTGACGAAACGCCCTGCCACTATTCTGGATGACATTCCGGTGTCTCTCACGGTAAAAGAACCGGGATCTCTGGCGGCAAGACAGGCACCGGAATATGGAAATTATTTTGATAAATTATGGAAGGAGTTAAATGATGGAACACGGTTCTAAGGTTTTGAGTAAACAGGAATTGTACATTCGTGGACATAGACGGCATCACCGCAGGATTGGGATTTTGCGTGTGCTGGTTTTTCTTGGGTTTCTGGCCTTGTGGGAAGGAAGTGTCCGGCTGGGAACACTGGACTCCTTCTTTTTCAGTTCCCCCTCTCTGGTGGTTCGTACCTGTGTAGATCTGTGGATGCATAAGGATCTTGCTTCACATATAGAAATCACTCTGGTTGAGACCCTGTTCAGTTTTTTCCTGGTAACGTTAATCAGTATGTCCACTGCCTGTCTTCTGTGGTTTTCCAGAAGCTTTTCCGAGGTGTGCGAACCTTATCTGGTAATTTTAAATTCTCTTCCGAAATCGGCACTGGCTCCTCTTTTTATCGTTTGGCTGGGGACTGGCATGGACACCATTATCGTGGCCGGTATCTCCGTTGCAATTTTCGGTGCGATTATCAGTATTTACTCCGGATTCCGTCAGGCATCGGAAGAAAAGCAGAATCTGATTTATACCCTGGGAGGTTCCAGAACGGATATGTTCCGTCTGGTGGTACTTCCCAGTTCGGTGCCGCTGCTTTTAAGCACCATGAAGGTGAATATCGGGTTATCGCTTGTGGGGGTGATTATCGGAGAATTCCTGGCTGCCAGACGGGGACTGGGATATCTGATTATTTATGGCAGCCAGGTGTTTCAGCTGCACATGGTCATCAGTTCCATCCTGATTCTGTGTCTGATTGCCTTTGGACTGTACCGGATGATTCAGGGGATGGAACATCTGATGAAGAAACACATGCACCTGGCGTAGTTTTATATTAAATCCATACGGAGAGTAAAATCCTGACCAGCCAGGTCAACCGTTCCCATACTTCCGCAGATAATGGGAATCTGGGGCGGTAAATGCCCTAAATCAATGTCCATAATGACCGGAACATGATGATGGGCGATGATATCTGTAACTGCATGGTACTGGTCTAAGCCCATCATAGGTTCGTCAAAGTGGAGGGGACGTCCGATAAGGAATCCCTTCGTGTAGGGAAACCACCCTGCATGTTCCAGATGCCACATGGCGCGGCGGATGGAAAATACATTCAAATCACAGCTTTCCAGAAACCAGATAATGCCGTCTTCCTTATACCGTTCCACAAACTCTGCTACCTTGTCGTACCGGGTTCCCACCAGATTTACCAGACAATCCAGACAGCCGCCAATGAGCCGTCCTTCCATATGGATAGGCTCATTGGTTTCCTTCAGTTTTCCATTTACCGGTGTGTAGCCATGAAGTACCCTCTTTTCTGTCAGATGATAGGGAGAATAGGGGGTCTGGATATCCTCTGCCCAGTCCTCTTTTTCCCATAAGGGATACCCCTTATTTACCAGCTTTTTCCCATGTAACAGTGCGAAAGCATCCTCCACCGCCGTATCCCAGGGCTCCATGCCAAAGGCTCCGGCACAGGGACCATAAATGGAGGCGGTGTCGCAAATGATCGTGAGAAGAAAGGTAAAATTCGTGTTGTCAGAATAGCCCAGATACCATTTGGGAGCTGCTTTGCGTATGTGATCGAAATTCACGTAGTCCAGAATTTCGCACATCTCCTCTCCGCCTCCACAGGAAATTAACACCTGGCTTTCGGTGTCGCAGTAAGCGTTTTCCAGTTCCGCACCGCATTTTTCAGGCGTATTGCTGATACCGATGCCTTCTCCGGCGTAGCAGTTTGGTCCAAGGACATAGGAATAGCCCTTTTTCGTGAGATTTTCCAGTGCCCTGTCAAAGGCAGAATGGTAAGGTTCGATGTTGGCTCCAAAGGAGGGCGCCACGAAACCGATGGTACCGCCTTCCTTTAAAAATTCTGCATATCTCATAAGTTTTCCCCCGATATTCGTTATTAAGCGGAAATGGCATTTCCAGTGTAAAGCTGATAGTATCTGCCCCTGGCTGCAATCAGTTCGTCATGGGTGCCCTGTTCAATAATGCGTCCCTGTTCCAGAACGATGATGCAGTCACTGTTTTTGACGGTAGAAAGTCGATGGGCGATGACAAAGGTGGTCCGTCCATGCATCAGCTTATCCATACCCCCCTGTACGATTTTTTCGGTACGGGTATCAATGGAACTGGTTGCCTCATCCAGAATCAGTACCGGCGGGTCTGCCACCGCTGCTCTGGCAATGGAAAGGAGCTGCCGCTGTCCCTGGCTTAAGTTGGAACCATCTCCCTTCAGCACGGTCTGGTAGCCATTCGGCAGCTGGCGGATAAAGTGATCGGCATTGGTACGTTTTGCAGCTGCAATAACTTCTTCATCCGTGGCGTCCAGACGTCCATAACGGATATTTTCCATGACCGTATTGGTAAACAGATGGGTATCCTGCAATACAATGCCAAGGGAACGGCGAAGGTCGGATTTACAAATCTTATTGACATTGATACCATCGTAGCGAATCTTACCATCCTGGATATCGTAGAAACGGTTAATCAGGTTGGTAATGGTGGTTTTTCCTGCTCCGGTGGAGCCTACAAAGGCAATCTTCTGTCCCGGTGTCGCATGGAGCACAATGTTGTGCAGTACGATTTTTTCATCAGTATAACCGAAATCCACATCGTCAAAAACCACATCGCCGGTAAGTTCCTTATAAGTGGTGGTGTTATCTGCTTTATGATAATGTTTCCACGCCCATAGTCCGGTACGTTCCGGTACCTCCACCAGCCTGCCGCCCTCTCTCTTTGCATTGACCAGAGTGACATAGCCCTCATCGGTTTCCGGTGTCTCGTCCAGTAATTTGAAAATACGGTCAGCTCCTGCCAATGCCATGATGATGGAGTTTAACTGCTGACTCACCTGGTTGATAGGCATGTTAAAGGATTTATTGAAAGTAAGGAAACTTGCCAGGCCACCAAGGGTAAAGCCTCCCACACCGCCCAGTGCCAGAACACCGCCTACGATAGCACAAAGCACATAACTGATATTTCCAATCTGTGCGTTGGCAGGCATGAGAATGTTGGCGAATTTGTTTGCATGATAAGCACTGTCAAACAACTGGTCATTGAGTTTCTTGAAATCCTTCAGGGATTCTTCCTCATGACAGAATACCTTAACCACCTTCTGACCATCCATCATTTCCTCGATGTAGCCGTTTACCTTACCGATATCTTTCTGCTGGGCAATGAAGTATTTGGAACTTTGTCCTGCAATCTTGGTGGTCACAACCATCATGACCCCTACCATAAACAGAGTGAGAACAGTGAGCGGAATGTTTAAAATAATCATGCTCACCAGCACACTGACAATAGTTACCGCAGAGTTGATAATCTGGGGAATACTCTGGCTGATCATCTGCCGCAGGGTATCAATGTCGTTGGTGTAAATGGACATGATATCTCCGTGGGAATGGGTGTCAAAGTATTTAATGGGAAGTTTTTCCATATGGGCAAACATCTTATTACGGAAATTCCGCAGCGTTCCCTGGGAAACGTTAATTAACAGACGGTTGTATACATAGGCAGCCAGGGCACCGCACAGGTAGAAAACTCCTACCCGGAGAATCGCTGCCGCAAGTCCGGAAAAATCCGGGTTCTCCTGTCCCAGTAAAGGCAAGATGTAGGAATCAATCAGTGTTTTCATAAACATGGTTCCCTGCACGGATGCCAGGACACTGATAAAAATACAAATCAGAACAATCACACAATGAGGTGCATAGTTCTTCATTATTTCTTTTATAATCCGGGCAAAAAGTCTGCCGGGATGGTCAATTTTCGGTTTGGGACCACGGCCGCGGTTTCTGCCAACCGGTCCCGGCATGGGTTTGTTATTTTCTGCCATTACTGCGCACCTCCTTCATCAAAATCGCCACTGCCGCCCATCTGGGACTCGTAGACATCCCTGTAAATCTCGTTGGTGGCAAGCAGTTCTTCATGGGTTCCAAAAGCGTTGACCTGCCCGTTTTCCATGACAATAATGCGGTCTGCATTCTGTACGGAGGAAATACGCTGGGCAATAATCAGCTTGGTGGTGTTGGGGATTTCCTCGGCAAAAGCCTTACGGATTTTAGCATCCGTTGCGGTATCTACCGCACTGGTGGAGTCATCCAGAATCAGAATCTTGGGCTTTTTCAACAATGCTCTTGCAATACAAAGACGCTGTTTCTGTCCACCGGAAACGTTGGTGCCTCCCTGTTCAATGTAAGTATTGTATTTGTCCGGCATCCGCTCAATGAATTCATCGGCACATGCCAGTTTGCAGGCACGGATGCACTCCTCCTCGGTGGCGTTTTCATCCCCCCACCGCAGGTTTTCCAGAATCGTGCCGGAGAATAAAACGTTCTTCTGAAGTACCACAGAAACCTCTTTACGCAAGGTGTCCAGGTCGTACTCTCGCACATCCTTGCCACCCACCTTTACCGAACCTTCCGTCACATCGTAAAGACGGCTGATTAAGTTTACCAGGGAGGTTTTGGCAGAGCCGGTTCCACCGATCATGCCAATGGTTTCCCCTGATTTAATGGAAAGATTGATGTCATTTAAAATGGGCATCTCGCTGTTTTTATTGTAACGGAATCCCACATGGTCAAAGACAATGGAGCCATCCGGTACGTTGTAGTCCGGGTTTTCGGGATTTACCAGGTCAGCCTTCTCATTGATAACCTCTGCCACACGCTCTGCACTTGCCTCACTCATGGTAAGCATAACAAAAATCATGGAAACCATCATTAAGTTCATCAGAATGGTCATGCAGTAGGTCATAAAACTCATCAGTTCACCGGTGGTCATGGAACCGCCCACAATCATGTGTGCGCCGAACCAGCTGATCGCCAGAATACAGGCATATAAGGTAAACTGCATAATGGGGCTATTTAAAACCACAATCCGCTCTGCCCGCAGGAACATGTTATAAATGTTGCCGCTGGCATTCTGAAAACGTTTCGTTTCATAATCTTCACGGTTGTATGCCTTTACCACGCGGATGGCTGCCACGTTTTCCTGTACACTGGCATTTAAGTCATCATATTTGTGAAATACTTCACGGAAATATTTCATTGCCTTGGGAATCAGTCCGAAAATTGCCACGCCCAAGAATACCAGTGCCACCAGATAAATGGTGGACAGGCGGGCATTGATTCCGGCTGCCATAATTACCGCAATGATCAGAGAAACCGGAGCACGCATACACATGCGGAGAATCATCTGGTAAGCGTTCTGCAGGTTGGTTACATCGGTGGTAAGTCTTGTTACCAGTCCTGCGGTGGAATACTTATCAATGTTGGAAAAAGAGAAGGTCTGGATGTTGGTATACATCGCCTCTCTCAAGTTTTTGGCAAAGCCGGCGGATGCTCTCGCACCGTATTTGCCTCCCATAATTCCGGCAAACAAACCGATTCCGGCAATCACTACCATCAGTGCGCCGCAAATGTAAATGTGCCGCATGTCGCCCGCTGTCACGCCATTGTCAATGATGGATGCCATGAGCAGGGGAATAATCATTTCCATGATTACCTCTAAAATCATAAACAGCGGCGTAATAATGGAATCTTTTTTGAATTCCTTTATCTGGGCTGCAAGTGTTTTTATCATTTTGTGTCATCCTTCCTTTCTTCGCTTTTTATCTGACAGGACAACTGCTCTACATTGTCCTTCATTTTTCCCATAATGGTAAAAAAGGTCTGTAGCTCCTCCTCCGTCAGTCCACTCCGCAGAATCTGCTCTATCTGCATCATGTTGTCATAACAGATGTGGTGCATCTCCCGGCCTTTATCGGTAACCACCAGCTTTTTCAATCTTGCATCCGAGGCAACACTGACCCGTTCAATATACCCTTTTTGCTCCATAGGTTTCAAGATGCAGGTAATGGTAGATTTGGCAAGAGAAAGCTCCCGCTCCAAATCTCTCTGGAAAATATCACGGTCTGCATTTCTGCACAGATAAGCAATAATCCAGCCATTCATGGTGGTCATCTCATCCACTCCGGTCTTCAGTCCCAGTGCCACACGGGTCCGGTTTACCAGATTATCCATCTGGTGAATCACAAATCCCACATGTTTTTCCCTTGACATATTCTACTCCTTTCTTTTCTGAATAAACTTCATAACCTATACAAAACAAGGAGTCGCTTGCCGACTCTTTGCGTGTGCGCACGGTATGCGTAGCATAAACTTTTCCTCTGCAGGCTGCGCATCCCATCGGAACGTTTTATGACATAAAAACGTTTGATTGCTAACAGTTCGGCATCAAACAGTTTGTTTGCAAACTACTTTTGGTATTCTACTCGTAGAAAACAAAATCGTCAATGATTATTCTATAAAAAAACCATAAACTTTATAAACAGGAACTGGGGGATTTGTTGACGAAACTGATTTTTTCTTATATAATTGCTGTTTGTACTGTTGGAATATTACCCCCAAGTACCATGTACACAGGATGAGGTTATTTTATGTTTTCAAGATTTTACCATGTGATTCTGCGCAATCTCCATCACATTTATATGATTCCACAGATGGGTTATATGGCAAAGCATCCCGAAAAATATTCCGAACAACAGCGTTATGAAAAGGATCTGTTGTGTATCCGACGGATGTGTAAGCCGGGACATATTACTACAGAAGGCTATGGAATGGAAAATCTCCCCAAAATGGGCGGTTATATTCTCACTCCCAACCACCAGGGAAAATACGATGCCCTGAGCATTATGATTACTCACAAAGAGCCCTGCTCCATCGTTATGGATAAAGAGAAATCCAATATTCCTCTCACCAAACAGTTTCTGGATCTGGTACAGGGCAAACGGATAGATACCAATGATGTCCGCCAATCTATGAAGATTATCAAAGAAATGTCAGAGGAGGCAAAGCAGGGACGGAAATTTATTATCTTCCCGGAGGGCGGTTATTTTCATAACGGAAATGATACCACGGTCTTTAAGCCCGGTGCCTTCAAAAGTGCTGTATGGGCAAAATGCCCCATCGTTCCCGTGGCTTTAATCAATTCTTACATGTGTTTTGAATATCACAGCTTAAAACCGGTGAAGACCTTTGTTTACTATCTGAAACCTCTTTATTATGAAGATTATAAAGATATGAAAACCACGGAGATTGCAGCTTTGGTGCAAGACCGAATTCAGACCGTGCTGGATTCCTACAAGGCAGGTACCCTGGTTCCGGAAACCGTTTGCTGATGGAATTAT
>CAKRNW010000033.1 GCA_934371505.1 uncultured Lachnospiraceae bacterium | reverse complement strand
TGAATCTTATTTTTGGTTGATATAATTCACCAGACCCTCTGCATCAATGATTTTCTGCATGAAGGGAGGGAATGCCTGCCCCTTGAATTTCTCTCCGGTGGTCAAATCCGTGATGATACCGGAATCAAAATCCACCTCCACCTCATCGCCAGCCTTGATTGCCTTGCTTGCCTCCTCACACTCAATAATGGGAAGTCCGATATTGATGGCATTGCGGTAGAAAATTCTGGCAAAGGTGGTGGCAATGACACAGCTTACCCCAGCCGCCTTGATCGCGATGGGAGCATGTTCTCTGGAAGAACCACATCCAAAGTTTTTCTCCGCCACGATGATGTCGCCTTTTTTCACCTGATGGATAAACTCCTTGTCAATATCCTCCATGCAGTGGGTTGCCAGTTCTGCGGGGTCAGAGGAATTCAAATATCTTGCAGGGATGATAACATCCGTATCTACATTATCGCCAAACTTAAAAACCTGTCCTTTTGCTGCTTTCATCTGCTTTTCCTCCTTTATAAACCTAACTCAGCGGGTACGGAAATCTTTCCGGTTACGGCACTGGCTGCTGCCACCGCAGGGCTTGCCAGATAAACCTCGGAATCCACATGACCCATACGTCCTACAAAGTTACGGTTGGTGGTGGAAACACAGCGCTCTCCGGCTGCCAGAATTCCCATATAACCGCCCAGGCAGGGACCACAGGTAGGAGTGCTTACCACAGCACCGGCCTGGATAAAGGTCTTTAACAGTCCTTCTTCCATGGCATCCATATAAATCTTCTGGGTAGCAGGAATCACGATGCAGCGCATGCCCTTGGCAACCTTGCGTCCTTCCAGAACCTTCGCGGCAATCCGTAAGTCGTCCAGACGACCGTTGGTGCAGGAACCGATAACTACCTGATCCACTTTTACCTCGTTCTCCAGTTCCTCTACCACATGGGTATTCTCTGGCAGGTGCGGGAAGGAAACCGTGGATTTCAGGGTGCTTAAATCAATGGTGTACTCCTCATCGTAAACCGCATCCGGGTCTGCCTCATATTTCACATAGCTTCTGGTGGAATGTTCCCTCATATATGCCTCAGTCAGTTCATCCACCGGGAAAATGCCGTTCTTTCCGCCAGCCTCGATTGCCATGTTTGCAATGGTAAAACGGTCATCCATGGACAGGTTTTTGATTCCCTCGCCCACGAATTCCATGGATTTGTATAAGGCGCCATCCACGCCAATCATGCCGATAATATGTAAAATCACATCCTTACCGCTCACCCATTTGGAGGGCTTACCGACAATGTTAAATTTGATGGCTCCGGGCACTTTGAACCATGCCTTTCCGGTTGCCATGCCTGCTGCCATGTCTGTACTGCCCACGCCGGTGGAAAAAGCACCCAGCGCACCGTAAGTACAGGTATGGGAGTCTGCACCGATGATACAGTCACCTGCCACCGTCAGACCTTTTTCTGGTAAAAGGGCATGCTCAATACCCATCTGTCCCACTTCAAAGTAGTTCGTGATTTCGTTGCGGTATGCAAACTCTCTTACGCATTTGCAATGTTCCGCAGATTTAATGTCCTTATTGGGTACAAAGTGATCGGGCACCAGGGCAATCTTGTCCTTGTCAAAAACGCCATCCACTTTCATTTTTTCCATTTCCTTAATGGCAACAGGGCTGGTAATATCGTTTCCCAGAACCAGATCCAGGTCTGCCTCGATTAACTGTCCTGCCTCCACCGATTCCAGCCCTGCATGTGCTGCCAGAATCTTCTGAGTCATTGTCATTCCCATGGTTTCTACCTCCAAACGTAAATCTTTCTAACTGAGAATCATTATAGCATAAACTTTACTATATCAAAAATAGATATTATTTATATTTACCATAACCAATGTTTATAGTATGATAGTGGTAATTAAAAGAAAAAAAGAGGATTTTTCCATGGAAAATCATTTAAACTCCTATCAGATTTTTGTGACGGTGGCGCGGCTGGGCAACATCTCTGCTGCCTCCAAGGAACTGTATATCTCCCAGCCTGCCATCAGCAAAGCCATCGCCAATCTGGAGGACTCTCTGGGTACAAAGCTTTTTATCCGTAATTCCAGAGGGGTAAAACTCACAGAGGAAGGACAGATTCTCTATCCACAGATTGCCACCGGTCTCACTGCCATCCATCACGGCGAGGAGCAGTTAAAAACTTATACCAAGATGGGATATGGGCATTTAAGCATCGGTGTCAGCACAACTCTTTGTAAGTTTGTACTTCTGCCTGTCCTTCAGGCCTTTGTGCAGGAGCATCCACACATCCAGATTACCATTGAAAATCAATCCAGCATACACACCTTTGATTCCCTCTCCTCTTCCACGGTAGATATCGGTCTGGTGGGCGCACCGGAATCCTCCTCCATGGAATTCCTTCCGGTGATGGAAATCTCAGACACTTTAGTCACCACAGACAGTTACCTGGCAGCCCTTCACGACCGTCAAAAGCAAGATCCGGACAGCCGTGCCACCTTAATGCTCTTAGGCCGGGACAATCTCACCAGACAGTATGTGGATCGATATCTCAGCGGCAGCAGACTTTTTAACGAGCAAACCCTGGAAGTATCCAGCATGGATCTCCTCATTGAATTTGCAAAAATCAATCTGGGAGTTGCCTGTGTCATCGAAAATTTTGTCACCAGAGAATTGAGTGAGGGAACGTTAGTACATTTCCCTTCCGCCCCTCAGATTCCCAAACGAAAAATAGGATTCGCCTGGCCTGCCCAGACAAATCCTAATCCGTCTTTTCATACTTTTTTAGCGTTTATTAAAGAACATCCTGAATATCTGTCATCGTGCTGCTGATCAGCACATGGTAGATTTCTGCCAGTTCCTTAGGCGGCACAGTATCCATGCCGGTTTTAATCCATTCCAGCAAAAACATGCAGAGAGATCGGGAATAATACTTTGCAATCCGTTCCTTGGTCAGCCACTTATATTTGGTGCTTGCCTTAATGGAACTTTGTGCAATATAATCTGATACCAATTCATACATACAGGCATTGACAATGGAATCAAAGGAATTCTGTCCCTCCAGTTTTATGGCATGCTCATAAAATGTTTTATTGTTGTATAGATTGGTAAACATCATTTCCATTGCTTCATCCAGATAATGATGACGCAGCAGTGACCGTATGGGATCTATCACTTCCGTGCGCAGGATCCATTCCAATAGTTCGTATTTGTCCTGAAAATGATTATAAAAAGTAGGGCGAATGACCCCCGCTTTATCAGTAATCTGCTTGATGGTAATTTTTTCGATCGGGATTGTCTGCGCCAGCTCTTTGAAGCTATCTGCCAACAGCTGATCGATATTGCCACTGTTTTTCATTCCTGATACTCCCTTAGTACTTTCAACCGTTTCCTTATCTTATCACAGATTCCACAAATTTTGCAACATTCTGCACCTATACCTTTTGTCCCAGGCGTCTTAGGGACATGCCCCGCAAAAGTCTTTTTTACCTGTCAAAAAAAACAGAACAACCACTTATCATCCGTGATTGTTCTGCTTTTTACTCCTGAAAATAAAACAGATTAGTTGTTGATGAGCTTGTCATCCTCGTTGTTCCAGCTATACAGCTTACGAATCTCCTGGCCAACCTTCTCTGAAGGATGCTCAGCAGCCAGCTTACGCATAGCCTTGAAGTGAACCTGACGTCCTGCAGGGCTCATGTCCAGTAAGAACTCTTTTGCAAAAGTACCATCCTGGATATCGGAAAGAATCTTCTTCATTGCTTTCTTCGTATCCTCAGTGATAATCTTAGGTCCGGTGATGTAATCACCATACTCTGCAGTATTGGAAATGGAATATCTCATTCCTTCGAAACCGGACTGATAAATCAGATCTACAATCAGTTTCATCTCATGGATACACTCAAAGTATGCATTTCTGGGATCATAACCAGCCTCAACCAAAGTCTCGAAACCAGCCTGCATCAATGCACATACACCGCCGCAAAGAACTGCCTGCTCACCGAACAGATCTGTCTCAGTCTCGGTACGGAAGGTAGTCTCAAGAACACCGGCTCTTGCGCCGCCGATTGCCAGAGAGTAAGCCAGTGCAAGGTCAAGAGCCTTACCGGTAGCATCCTGCTCTACAGCAACCAGACAAGGAACGCCCTTACCAGCCTGATACTCGGAACGAACAGTGTGTCCAGGTCCTTTGGGAGCGATCATAGTTACATCAACATCTGCGGGGGGCTTAATGCATCCGAAATGAATGTTGAAACCATGTGCGAACATTAACATATTTCCGGCCTCAAGGTTGGGCTCGATATCTTTTTTGTACATATCAGCCTGTAACTCATCGTTGATCAGGATCATGATAATATCAGCTCTCTTAGCTGCTTCTGCTGCAGTATATACTTCAAAGCCCTGTTCCTCAGCCTTTTTCCAGGATTTAGAACCCTCGTAAAGTCCGATAATGACATTGCATCCAGACTCTTTTGCGTTTAAAGCATGTGCATGTCCCTGGCTGCCGTAACCAATAATTGCAATGGTTTTGCCTTCCAGTAAGGACAGGTTACAATCTTCCTGATAATAAATCTTTGCCATTTTACATTCCTCCATTTTGTTAAAACATGTGATTTTATGTACACGGGGGTCACCCCGGTGCAAACAACTTAATCCTCCAAATAGGTGACATTCTCAATGCCACGTCCCAAGCCCGCAATACCGGTTCTCGCCAATTCCAGAATTTCATAGCCGGAAAGCAATCCTAAGAATGCATCAACCTTATCCTGATTTCCGGTCAGCTCGATAATCAGGCTTTCCGGTGCCACATCAATAATCTTCGCACGGAAAATATCGGCAATGGCAATCACGCCCTGTCGTTCCTGAGCATTGGCTCTGACCTTGATAAGTGCCAGTTCTCTGTAAACGGATTCCTCCGGTTTCAGTTCCTTCACATCCCGTACATCCACCAGTTTGGCTACCTGTTTCTCAATCTGGTCAAGTATTTCATTATCTCCCATCGTTACAATGGTAATACGGGTATATTTCGGGTCAGCAGTCACACCTGCGGTAATGCTCTCAATATTATATCCTCTTCTGGAAAACAGTCCTGCAATACGGCTGAGTACGCCGGAAGTGTTGTCTGTCAGAAGCTGAAAAACTTTCTTCTGCATGATTATTTCCTCTCTTTTAAACTCCAACTATTTCTTAATATAGTCCTTCTCTTAATCATTGTCAATGCATTTGGGAAGAGCCAGCGTTCCGGTTCGGGCAACCTCCACAATACTGATGGATTGTAACATGCTGATCAGTAGTCTCGTCCGCTCCGGCAGATCACAGATCTGGATGATCATCATATTTTTGGACATGTCCACAATCTGTGCCTTCATAATCTCACAGGTTTCCAGGATATCCCTGCGGTTATTTTTGTTATATTTTACCTTCACCAGCATTAGTTCACGGCTGATGGACTGGACTTCATCAAAGGTTTTCACCTTAATGACATCCAGCTTTTTATTTAACTGTTTTTCGATCTGTTCAATGGTCCGCTGATCTCCGGAACTGACAATAGTCATGCAGGATACATCCGGATCATCCGTCTCACCTACAGCCAGAGAGTCAATGTTAAAACACCTTCTTGAAAAAAGTCCCGCAACCTTACAGAGTACACCGGAGCGGTTCTCTACTAATACAGAATAAATTCGTTTCATAGCACCTTTCTCCTTTCTTATTTCACCAGATCCATGGGATCAATGAGACATTCCATCAGCATGGACTCATCCTTTGCCAGAAAAGCATCAAGGGCTTCTCCCATTCCCTCGTTGGTCTGTAACCGGATAAAAGGCATTCCGTAGGCACCCGCCAGTTTCTCCAAATCGGGAGAGCCGCTTAAATCCACCACAGAATAATGGTCTTTATAGGTATAATGCTGGTACTCCCGCACCATGCCCAGATAGTTATTTTTCAGGACAATAATTTTCACCGGAATATTGTGCTGGCGCATTGTGGCAAGTTCCATCATGGACATCTGGAAAGATCCGTCTCCGCACACTGCAATCACCTGACGGTCAGGGCTTGCCAGTTTTGCTCCCATCGCAGCCGGAATGGAATACCCCATGGTTCCCATGCCACCGGAAGTCATAAATCTGCCTTTCCGCACAATATGATAAGCACAGGACCAGATCTGGTTCTGTCCCACATCAGCCACATAGACACCATTTTCCTGCATTTTTTCGGAAAGCATGGTGATAAAGGCTGCCGGATCCACATAGTCAGGGTTGGGTTTGCGTTTCACGCCCATGGTGTCACGGTAGCTGTTCATAGTGTCAATCCATGCCTGGTGCTCACAGTCCTCCGGTTTCACATCTTCTTTTGCGATATCCTCAAAAATATGTTTGGCATCGCCTACCAACGGAATGGTAGGAACTGCATTCTTTCCGATCTCCGCGGAATCCACATCAATATGGACCAATACGGCATTACCAATCACCAGATCCGGCTGGCTGATGGCACGGTCTGCCACACGGGCACCTACCATAATAATCAGATCCGCCTCATTCATGCCACGGTTGGCATAGGGCTTGCCGTTGTTTCCCACCATGCCGTAATACATAGGATGCTCTGTAGGCATCACACCGATTCCCATCATGGTAGATACCACAGGAATCTGGTATTTCTCTGCAAAGGCACGAAGTTCCTGCTCTGCGTTGCTTAACAGCACGCCGCCCCCTGCACAGATAATGGGACGTTTTGCCTTCTGCAATTCCTTCATCACCTTTTTAATCTGCATAATGTGACCATGCACTGTAGGCTTGTAGGTGCGCATGCTCACCTCTTCCGGGTATTTAAATTTGGAAATTGCTGCATTCTGGATATCAATGGGAATATCAATGAGCACCGGTCCCTTCCGTCCTGTATTGGCAATATAAAATGCCTCCTTGAAGATCCGGGGAATTTCATTAACATTTTTTACCAGATAGCTGTATTTTACAAAAGATTCCACGGCTCCTGTGATATCTGCCTCCTGAAATACATCGGAACCTAACAGTTCACTGTTGACCTGTCCGGTGATGCATACCAGAGGAATGGAATCTGCAAAAGCTGTGGCAATGCCTGTGATTACATTGGTGGCACCAGGGCCGCTGGTGACGGCACACACTCCCGGCTTGCCTGTCATACGCGCCATTCCGCTGGCGGCATGGGCAGCATTCTGTTCCGTGCGAATGAGAATCGTGCGGATATCAGACTCTAAAATACTATTGAAAAAAGGACAGATTGCCACTCCCGGATACCCGAATACCGCGGTAACCCCCTCTGCTTCCAGACATTTAACGATTGCGTCTGCACCAATCATAGATCCTTGCTCCCTTCTGAAGTCATCTCTTGTATATTAGCATAGTAAAGCGTGAAAGTGCAAGAGAGAAACATTAATTTTCGATGCAACATTACGTACACAGACAATCTGTGTACGTAATATTCGCAGCCCTAATTAAAGTTTTGCTTTGCAAAAGCGGGCTGCTCACCCTTGACTCATTTTCTTACGCAGTAAAACAGTAAATGTTTTACTGCTGTATTCCAAGCAGTGATTTTGCTACCTTGACTGCCTCCGCAGCATCTCTGGAGTATGCGTCTGCCCCGATCTCATCTGCGTAATCCTGGGTAATCACTGCGCCGCCAACCATTACCTTCACACTTTCAAGTCCCTGCTCATTTTTGTACGCAATCACATGGCGCATCTCCTGCATGGTAGTGGTCATCAAAGCGGAGAGACCGATAATCTGAGCACGATGCTCTTTTGCTGCCTCCACAATTTTTTCCTTCGAGACATCCTTTCCTAAATCGATGACTTTGAAACCGTAATTTTTTAACATCAATGCCACCAGATTCTTTCCGATGTCGTGAATATCCCCCTCCACCGTGGCAATAACCACGACAGGAAGCTGTCCCGTAGTATCTCCGCTTACCAGCATGGGCTCCAAATATTCAATGGAGGTCTTCATGGTTTCCGCACTGGAGATTAACTGTGGCAGGAAATATTTTCCCTTTTCAAACAGCTCTCCTACTTTATTGATTGCAGGCATCAGAATGGTGTCCAGAATTTCTTTCGGTTCATAACCCCGATCCACTGCAATTTTGGTCAGTTCTGTCACCTGCGATTGATTTCCCTTTAACACTGCATTGAAAATGGCAGTCAGCTCCGGATTTTTATCCTGTTCCTTTGTTGTCGCGGCTACCGTCTCACCGGAACCACTTCCCTCCGCTGCTTCCTTTTCCTCTGCTCGCCGGTTCATATGTTCAATATAGGCAAGATCTGCTTCTTTTTTGTTCAATAATAAGTCAGAAGCGAATTTTGCACATACCAGCATGTCCTGATTGGGATTGGCAATGGCCATCGTGAGACCTGCCTGAATCGCCATGGTGAGAAATGCGGTGTTCACATAGGTACGTTCCGGTAATCCGAAAGATATATTGGAAAGTCCGCAAATGGTTGCCAGTCCGTTTTCCTTACAGTATCGGATCGTTTCCATGGTCTCCAATGCCGCCATTTTGTTGGCACCTACCGTGGCAACCAGACCATCCACCACAATGTCTTCTTTGGCAAATCCTAATTCATAAGCTCTGGAGGCAATCTTTTCAATAATGGAAATTTTCTCTTCCATATCCTTGGGCAGTCCCTCATCGGATAGAGGAAGCAGGATAAACATGGCTCCGTATTTCCGTGCAATAGGCAGCAGATTCTGAAATTTATGCTGCTCGTAGGAAATGGAGTTAATAAGAGCACGTCCCGGATACCGGCGAAGTGCCGCCTCAATCACTTCAACATAACTGGAATCAATGGAAATCGGCAGGGAACTTGCCATGGTAACCTCTTCCACTGCTTTTAAAAGCGTGGCCTTCTCATCAATTCCGCTCATTCCCATATTCACATCAAGCACTTTGGCTCCGCACTGCTCCTGCTGCTCCGCAAAATCACGAACCATCTCAAAATTTCCCTCGCGAAGCTGTGCCTGCAATTTCTTTTTTCCGGTGGGATTGATGCGCTCACCCACAACAAAAAACTGGTCATCCAGTCCAAATTTCCAGGTTTTCCGCTCAGAGGAAAGATACCGCATTTTCTTTTCCTGCTTTTCCAGCCGGGCCGTCAGATACTGATGAAAGTCTTTCTCCCGAAGAGAACGGGTCAGCTTTTCTATAAATTCAGGATTTGTTCCACAGCACCCGCCTAAAATAGCAGCACCTGCCTGCAACAACAATTCTGATTCTTCCACAAATTCGTCGGGCTTCATCAGATAAACCGTTTTTCCGTTCTCATCCAGGGAAGGTAAACCCGCATTGGGCTTTGCAATGATGGGAAGGTCTGTCACCTTTGCCATGGCCTCCACCACCGCTGCCATCTGTTCCGGTCCTGTGGAACAGTTTGCTCCCACCGCGTCAGCCCCCAGAGATGCCAGAGTCACAGCCGCCGTTTCCGCATTGGTACCATACAGAGTCTTTCCATCCTTTTCAAATGTCAGAGTACACATCACCGGAAGGTCACAGGTCTCCTTTGCAGCAATCAGCGCCGCTCTTGTCTCCTGCAGACTCATCATGGTTTCCACCACAATCAGATCCGCCCCCGCTTCCACTACATAGGAAATCTGTTCCTTGTAAATCGTAATCAGATCTTCGAAATCCAGAGGTCCGATGGGAGCAAGCTGTACTCCGGTCATGGTCAGATCCGCAGCTACTAACGCCTTGTCTCCCGCCGCCTCCTTAGACAATCTGATCAGTTTCTGATTGATTTCCTTGGCCTTATTCTCCAGACCATATTCCTTTAATTTGAGAGAATTTGCCGTAAAGGTTGGCGCATATAAAATATCGGTTCCCGCCTCCACATAGCCCCTCTGCAACTCAAGAATTGCTTCCGGATGATCCAGGATCCACTGCTCCGGGCAGACACCCATGGGCATCCCCTTTTGCATTAAATTAGAACCGGTAGCTCCGTCCAACATTACAAATTTATTTTGACATAACGCTTTAAACTCTTCTTTTTTCATCCAACATCTCCATATTATGTAAACTATCAGATCACATCTTTCCATTCATGATTCAAGTAAGAATCAATAGCATCGAAATTATATCATCTTGTATCCTTTTCTTGCAACCCTATCACAATTATAGTACAATACTTTAGGCAATCGTTATCAGGCAGTGTCCGTTATTCCCGGAACTGCTTTTTTATGGGAGGTTTTCCTTGAGACATTTTTCCAGATTTATCACAACAATTTTCTTTCTTGCTGTAACGATCATTCTTACTTCCTGCGGAAGATCCCAGGAATCCGAAGAATTGAAAGCATACCGCACACAGATGGATACCGTTTTCCAGAACATTTCTGACATCAACGATACCATGAATACCATTGACACGGAATCTGAGACTGCCACCGATGATCTTCTTTCCTGCTTTGATTCTCTGGAGACAGAATTATCCGGTATGGCAGAGCTCACTGCTCCCACTCAGTTCTCCAGTATTGATAAGCTGGCCGATGAAGCCTATGAAAATATGACCACCGCCAACGAACTCTATCACGAAGCGTTCAGCAATGGTTCCTACAATGAATACACGGCGGAGGCAGCCAGTGAGTATTACGCCAGAGTGAATAAGCGTCTGCAGTATATCATCCAGATTCTCCACGGGGAAACCCCGGAAGGCGACGGGGTAACCGTCACTATGGAATCCGGCACGAAAACCTCTCTCCCAGACTTTGAAGAAACTACAGAATCAACGGACAACTAAACAGGTTGTCCGTTTAATTTTGCCTCCACTAACTTTTCCCCCTCATAACGAAGCTTCAGACTGAAAAATTCCTCCTGCTCCCGCAGCAGCCGGAAAAAAACTTTATCCCCTTCCCAGATGGGAAGCTTTTCCACTTCCTTGATGGGCACCCATTCCAAATCTCCTTCATCACAGGATAGCAGTGTTCCGGAAAATCCCGCTGCCGTATACAAAAACATATATTCCGTAGGATAGCTGTCCGTCACAAAGGTAATCACGCCTCGAAGGCTGTAATCCGTCAGTTCCAGCCCTGTTTCCTCTCTCGTTTCCCGCACCAGACATTCCTCCGGAGACTCGCCTTCCTCCAGATGCCCACCAATACCAATCCATTTATCCTTGTTGATATCCACCGCTTTTTTTACCCGGTGTAACATCAGATAGCAATCGTCCTTTTCTATGTAACAAAGCGTCGTAATATTCTGCCTCATTTTCTATTCCTCCGTTGGCACAAACCAGACATTTCGGTCCACAATTCCATTAATTCCCTCTACAGTCCCTTTCTCCGTATACTGCCACATCACAAAATTGTAGGGAGTCTGGGGAATCGGTTCATAATCTGCATACCAGATGGGATAATCCTGTAGCTGTTTCAAATCAAACAGTTCTGATTCCCATACCATATTACTGTAAATCATGGGCTGGTAACCTGCAGCCTTGATTCTTTCACAAAAAGCAATGGTATTGGCTGTAAACTGCTCTCCCGTTACCTCATCCGTCCGCGCCACATCATCACGAATCAATTCCGGGTCATAAACGACGGGAAGCTGCAGTTCATAGCCCTCCAGGAGCCCGATAACAAAATCAGCTTCTTCCGCTGCCTCTTCCTCATTGATTGCCTGGGAGAAAAAATAAACACCCACATCTATTCCTGTTTTTCTGGCTTCCTCAATATTTCTGACATAATAATCATCTGCCTTTAAATTTCCGGCACTGCCATATCCCCGGTATCCGATCCGTACAATTGCAAAATCAATTCCGGATTCCTTTACTCTCTGCCAGTCTATTTTCCCCTGATATTTTGATACATCCACTCCATAGCGCACCCGGAACCGGGAATCATTTTCATAGGTTACCAACTCTCCATCCCTGCCAAGACCATTCCAATCATAAGTATGTTTCGGAACTTCCGGATCAATGATACAGTCATGCCACTCTCCCCATGCATCCACAAAGTGGAGGATTTGCGGTATTTCCTCTGTCTCCTGTGTTGTCGCTGTATCTGCAATGTCAGCTGTCGGTTCCTTCACGCCCGTTTCGTCTGTCAGAGCATTTTCTTCGCTTTCTACTCTTTCCTCTGCCGCTTGCCTACTCAGTTCTGTATTTTTCGGAGTATTCGGTGCCTGCCTGCATCCTGTCAGCATTCCGATCTGTAACATGCAAAGTACTGCACCTATATATTTCTTTTGCATCTTTATCCTCATTTCCTGTTGGTGAATTTTCCTTTTATTTTATCATAAAAGGAAACACTTTCCTATAGCAAAGCATTTTTGCTGCATGGGTTTTCGTTGCATAGGAGAGAAAAAATCCCTCGCAATGAAAAAAATCCGGCGCGATCTACGCCGGATTCACATGTACCATAATATGTTTGACTTTGGGAAAATTCTCCTCGATACGGTTATGTACCTGCTCTGCTATGGCATGGGTTTCTTTTAACATTTTATTGCCATCAGCCCGGATCTCCACATCCACATAAATTTTGTTGCCAAATACCCTGGTATGAAGCAGGTCAATTCCCAGCACTCCCTCAACGGATTCTGCACACTCCCTCAACGCTTTTTCTGTTTCCTCATCACAGGCTTTATCCACCATTTTGTTCACTGCATCCATAAATATATCGTAGGATGCCTTTTCAATGAAGAAGCAGATTACCAGGCTGGCCGCCGGATCTAAAATTGCATACCCCATCCGTGCGCCGATGATACCAACCAGTGCGCCAATGGAAGACAGGGAATCCGAACGATGATGCCAGGCATCTGCCATCAAGGCGCTGGAATCAATTTGTCTCGCATAATGTCTGGTGTACCAGAACATCCCTTCCTTTACCAGAATAGAAACCACAGCTGCCACCAATGCCAGCACCCCTGGTACTGCCAGATGGGCATAATCGCCACCTATGATCTTCTTCACTGCACTCAGTCCGATTCCCAATCCTGTAATGCATAGGACAGTGGCCAGAGCAATGGCCGCTACACACTCCAGTCTCTCATGTCCATAGGGATGATTCTTATCAGACTCCTTGCTGGAGATTTTGACACCGATCATTACAATAAAGGTACTAAACACATCTGATGCCGAATGTACTGCATCAGAAATCATTGCTCCTGAATTTGCCACAAAACCTGCCACCAGTTTAAACAAGGATAATAACAGATTCCAGATGACGCTGTTCACTGATACCCTCATCGCCACTTTTTCAAAATCTTTTTGTTTTTCCATACAGAGAACCACCTTTCCATAGTCAGCAAAGCCTTTTTCAGCATCCTGCATTTGCATGTAACTATTTTACACTGACCTCTTTCATTGATGTTCAGTCTGGAAAAGGGTAAAAAAATACACCCACGTTTCCAGTAATCGTTACTACTGTCCCGCGGATGTCTCATCCACTGTCGCTTCGGCGACCCGGCTCCAAAGATCAATGTACAACACATGCACATTTCCCCGGCCTGCTCAGTTTGTACTGTAGTAAAATTGCAGTGCAAAGAGTTTATATACTTATAACATAAATTTATGCAAAAAGCAAGCCGGATGTGCAATTTTGACAACTTTTAACCGCTTATTCCTGATTTTCCTTTTTTTCAAAAATCAAACGAAGAACACCAAAGAATACTACATAAAACACTCCCGCTACAGGCCAGATAATCCAGCTTCTATCCCAGTTCATCCAATAAAAGCTGATTCCCAGATAAATTGCTGTCATCAGACACCAGTAAATTCCCGTGAATATTTCAGTTTTCTTTCTCAATGCCTTAGATTCTTTTGAGAAATCCCCCACCTGAAGCAATTTATTGAAGCTATCCTGAATAACACCTGCCCAAATCAACTGATGAACGCCTACTGCAATTGCAAGCAGCAACACATCCACTGTAATAATGATTTCCAGATTCCCGGCTTTCATTGCAATGGCAAAAAACATGGGGAGCAATCCGACAATGATGAGGACTACACCAAAAGCTATGTTTTTCTTATAGCAATCTTCAAATTCATTGCTCTTTTTTCGTACAATTCCATCTACACCATATTTCAATTCAATTGCTTCCTTATCCAGATAATCGTATTTGGAGTATCCGATTCCTGCAAAAATACAAACCGCCACACCAATTGCCACCAAAATTAATAACACGACCATCCCGATTCCTCCTGCAAAATCCTCTGACAACCATTGAGGAACCATGTTTCGTTGTTCACTCAGCACGCTCAGAAGAAGCAAAACTGTCGGTGATAAAATAAATAAGAAAACTGCATTGGCAATTTTTCCTGCAAACGCTCTGCTCTCTTTCAAAAAAATGTTTGCCTCCTCTACATCTATCATCCGTATTACACCATCACTATTTTCTGTCTCTGAAGGCTGCTCTTCCTCCAGGGAATCCTTTAATAAATAGTCTGTACTTACATCAAAAAGTTTACTCATCCTGACAATTTTGTCCAGATCAGGAATGGATGCACCACTCTCCCATTTGCTCACAGATTGTCTGGAGATCCCAAGCTGTTCCGCCAGTTCTTCCTGGGACCACTCGTTCTTCTTTCTTAATAAAATTATCTTTTCTGCTAAAATCATTCTTTTTCCCTCATTCATTTTTTATATTCTCAGCTGATACTCGTATCGTAGCATGATTTTGGTTTCCCCTCCACCAACTACGCTTGGAATTCTCATAAAAAATGCGCAACCAACGGTTGCACCCTCTTCTATTTAACTGTCATATAGATAGAAAATTCCTATCAAACAAAAAACAGCCCCACCAGATATCGTCTGATGGGGTTGTCATCTTACATAAGTAATTCAAGTTCGAGAAATTAATCAACGGAAATGATCTCACGTTTGTTGTAAGAACCGCATTTCTTGCAAACTCTATGAGGCATGGTCAGAGCGCCACATTTGCTGCACTTTACCAAAGTCGGAGCAGTCATTTTCCAGTTTGCTCTTCTTTTATCTCTTCTACCTCTGGAAGATTTATTCTTCGGACAAATAGACATCGCGTTACACCTCCTTATTTCCATAGAAAATATCTTTAATCGCTGCCATTCTAGGATCAGGTACAAATGCATCGCATTCACACGACCCCATGTTTAAGTCCTTGCCACACTGTCTGCAGATCCCCTTGCAATCAGCTTTACAAAGGACCTTCATCGGCAGATTCACTGTGATCTCCGTGTTTACCAGTTCTTCCACATTGAGTTGATAATCTTCCATATAGGACGAATCATCATCCTGGGAATCCGGTCTGGCTACTTCCGGTGAAAAAACCTCTTGTTCAAAATCCAGGTGAAGGATCTCATCTACCGGTTTTAAACAGCGGTCACAGTTCATACGAAGCGTCACCTCAGCATTTCCCTGTACCCGGGCTTTCCCAACACCTGTGTTAGAGAAAGTAAAAGATACGGGTGCCTTGTCTACAATCTCGTATTTACCGTTTCTACAGGAAAATTCATCCATTTCAATCGGAATTGACTGGTGAACAACTTTTCCCTCAGATGTAAAAACATCCGTTAAATTCACGTACATAGCCTGCTCCTAACAAAATCTAAATAGGTTTTGTCTGCACACAACAATTTATTATAACGAAGCAATAAATTTTTGTCAACATAATATTTTTATTTAACAGTTCTATTTCACCAATGCTGCCGTCTCTCTTGCAATTGCCAGTTCCTCATTGGTAGGAATTGCCAGCACTTTGGTACGGGACTGGGGTTTGGTAATAATTAAATCCTCTCCACGCTTCTGGTTCTGTTCCTCATCCAGTTCAATGCCCAGATAACCCAGATACTCACATACTTTATCCCGGACAAAGGGGCTGTTCTCACCCAGTCCGGCCGTAAAGCAAATGGCATCCACACCGTTCATGGCTGCGGTGTATGCGCCGATGTATTTTGCAACCCGGTAACAGAAAGCATCCATAGTGCGGACAGCATTCTCATCTCCTGCCAGGTAAGCATCTTCCAGATCACGGAAATCGGAAGAAAGGTTTTTGGACATACCCAACACACCGGATTTCTTATTTAAAATCGTTAAGACTTCATCCACGCTCTTGTTCTCTTTGTGGCAGAGGAACTCGATAATAGCAGGGTCAAGGTCGCCGGAACGGGTTCCCATAATCAGACCCTCCAAAGGAGTCAGACCCATGGAAGTATCCACACATTCACCATTTTTTACTGCGGATACACTGGCACCATTTCCAAGATGACAGACAATCAGTTTCAGATCTTCGTATTTTGCACCCAATACCTGCGCCGCTCTTTTGGAAACATAGCTGTGGCTTGTTCCATGAAAACCATAACGTCTGATTTTATATTTCTCATAATATTCATAAGGAATTCCATAGAGATAGGCCTTTTCCGGCATAGTCTGATGAAAGGCGGTATCAAACACACAAACCATAGGGGTGTTTGGCATCAGCGCACGGCAAGCCTGAATGCCGATCAAGTTGGCAGGGTTGTGTAAAGGTGCCAGGTCATTGCAATCCTCAATGGCTTTGATGACCTCATCATCAATAATGGTTGCCTGGGAGAAATTTTCTCCACCATGTACGACTCGATGTCCTACGGCTCCGATTTCCGCCAGGTCTTTTACAACGCCGGTCTTTTCATCGGTAAGAGCATCCAGTACCATTTTGATGGCTGCCGTATGGTCTGCCATGGGTGACTCAGTTTTCTGTTTTTCCCCACCCTGCGGGGTATAAACCAGGCAGCTTCCCTCAATACCAATACGCTCACATAAGCCTTTTGCGATCACTTCTTCAGATTCAGAATTGATCAACTGAAATTTTAAAGAAGAACTTCCACAGTTAATTACCAGAATATTCATTTTCATTTTCCCTTTCCATTGCCTTGAGGCTTTTGCTCTCCGGCACTTTTTCTTATCCCTGCGCCTGTACGGCAGTCAATGCAACCACACCTACAATATCCTGCCAGGAACATCCTCTGGACAGGTCATTTACCGGTTTGGAAATTCCCTGCAGCATCGGGCCGTAGGCCTCTGCATTTGCTAATCTCTGTACCAGCTTGTATCCGATATTTCCGCAATCCAGATTGGGGAAGATCAAAACATTGGCATGTCCGGCCACCTCAGATCCGGGAGCTTTGGATTTGCCTACACTCTGGACTAATGCCGCATCCAACTGTAATTCTCCGTCAAGGGTCAGACCTGGATACTGCTCGTGTGCGATTCTGGTTGCTTCCACCACTTTGTCAACCAGAGCATGTTTTGCGCTTCCTTTAGTGGAATGGGATAACATGGCAATAATCGGCTTTCCACCTACCAGATTTTTAAAACTCTTTGCAGAGGACTCTGCTATCGCTGCCAGCTCTTCTGCTGTAGGATCCTGATTCAAACCACAATCCGCAAAAACAAAAGTCCCATTCTCCCCGAAGGAACTATTGGGTACATCCATAACAAAAAATGCAGATACCAGTTTCACGCCCGGGGCGGTTTTCAGGAGCTGTAGCGACGGCCGCAGTGTATCTGCTGTGGCATGGCAGGCACCTGCCACCATTCCATCAGCATCGTTTGCCTTTACCATAACGACACCGAAAGTCAGGTAGTCATTCAGCAGAATTTCTCTTGCTTTTTCAGGCGTCATTCCTTTGGATTTTCTTGTCTCGTATAATAAATTCACATAGGAATCTAATTTATCAGAAGTTTTTGGATTCACAACTGTCACACCATCCAGGTCGACTTCCAGCCATCTTGCACCATCCATAATCTTTTCCTCATCACCCACCATGATGATATTGGCAATTCCCTCTTCAATAATATGTGATGCTGCAATCAGAGTTCTTTTGTCATTAGACTCCGGAAGCACGATGGTTTTTTTATCAATTCTTGCACGATCTTTTATTGTATCAATATAGGACATCTCTTTTCTCCTTTCTTACCGTTCACAGATTCTCTGTGGACATAATATTTGCAGCCCTTTTTTACTTTTCTGTATTGATTATACTGGATTGTTACGTTTTCTACAAGTTGAAAACCGGCAAAAATTGTGTTATTTCCCATACAAAAGGTACAATTTTGTTTGTTAATTAACTAACAAATCGAAATGTCATTTTTTCCAGAAATCGGAGGTGGAAATCTGCCTTACTTTTTTTTATAATAAGACAGAATCTTTTGTTTATTTTAGAAAGGAATCTTTCATGAAAGTTACTGCAATCATTGCTGAATATAATCCATTTCATAACGGTCATGCCTATCAGATCGAGCAAATCCGCCAGGCAACAGATGCGGATGCCATTCTTGTAATCATGAGCGGTGATTTTGTACAGCGAGGAACTCCCGCTATTTATGATACCTATACAAGAGCACGGGCTGCTCTGGTCTGCGGCGTGGATGTGGTCATTGAGCTTCCGGTATATTTCGCCACCGGAAGTGCGGAATACTTTGCAGCCGGAGCTGTTACCTTATTAAATCAGTTAAACTGTGTGGATACCTTATGTTTTGGCTGTGAGTGTGAAAATCTTTCTCTGCTTTCCCAGATTGCAGATATCCTTGCGGATGAACCTGCTGTTTTCGGTGAAATTTTGCGCTCCCGGTTAAAAAAAGGCCAAAGTTTTCCTGCCGCCCGTGAAGAAGCCTTATGGAATTTTCTCCAACTATCTGAGAGCCTCCCTCCCCATCTTTCCAGAGAGATGCTTTCCCACCTGTTAGGTTCTCCTAACAACATTCTGGCAATCGAATATCTGAAACAATTAAAGCGCACGCATGCCACCATCAGACCCTATGCCATCAAACGCCAGGGAAGCGGTTATCTGGATATCAACCGTGTGACTTCCATGCCCTCTGCCATGGCCATCCGCACCATGCTCAGTGAGGGATTGCAGCCAATAGATCTGGCTCACTGTATGCCTCCTGCAGCTCTATCTGTACTCCGTGATGCCCACGGTGCTTTCGGACCTGTCTATTGTGATGACTTTGCTGTGATGCTCCACTATCAGCTTGTCACCGGACAGGAACAGGGGTTTGCCGGTTATCTGGATTGCACACAGGATCTTTCCAATAAGATCTGCAAGCATCTCCCGGATTACCGGAATTTTACTGCCTTTGCCGAAAGTCTGTGGTCCCAGGATATCACCACTGCCCGGATTTATCGCTGTCTGATCCACATTCTTCTTGGGCTGCGCAAAGAGGAAATGGAAACCCTGCAGGAAACAGGGCTCATTCACTATGCAAGAATTCTCGGCATTGGAAACCAGCCACAGACCTCAGAGCTGACTTCTTCCCTGAAAGTTCATAGCCAGATTCCTCTGCTTACAAAAGTCTCCAAAGCAGCGTCTCTGTTGTCTCCTGTGGGAAATGCCAGCCTGCAAAAGGATTTGCTGGCAAATAGTATTTACCGGATCGCCCTGTCCCAAAAGACAAAAAAAACAGTCCCCGATAGTAGTCGGAGACTGTTCTTAAAGCTTTTGTGTGGCGAGGAACACTGACTCATCCTTTAAAGGGCAATCACAACCACCGGCT
>CAKRNW010000032.1 GCA_934371505.1 uncultured Lachnospiraceae bacterium | reverse complement strand
AGATCTGCTCTTATATGTAAGTTCCAAGTTTATGAAACTTTCCACAACGCATAAGCCTCCCTAAAAATCAATCTTATGGGTTCACACCTCAGTTTTCTCATAAAAAATAGGCGCTTGCCGACTCTTTGCGCGCGAGCGGTATGCGCAGCATAAACTTCTTCTCTGCGAGCTGCGCATCCCCGCGGAGCGTTTTTTAATTCATAGGAAGGATTTTCCTATGAATTAAAAAAGAGTCTGGTAAAAACCAGACTCTTTCGCAGAGGAAGAGGGAATCGAACCCCCGTTAACGGTTTTGGAGACCGCCGCACTACCGCTGTACTATTCCTCTATTTATTGAGACTGCATTGTCTCAACGAATAACATTATAGCACACCTTTCTCTGGATAAGCAAGCACAACAATTCGATATTATTTTTAAATTTGTCAGACTATTGTCACGCTTGCCGGCAAACCTGCAAACGTGACATTCGCAGACTCATTTACGTTTTGGTCTGCTAAGAGAGTCTGCTCATACTTGAGTCACTTTCTTACGCTGAAAAACAGCAAGTGTTTTCTGCTGAGTGAACAGTAACATTACTCTTACGACTCCTCATACATCTGTAAAAAGTACAGTACCCAGTCCTGATCGTTGGCATAAGGGTCGGTAAACTGTTCCGGTCTGCCATCCACGGCATAGGGATAGAGATATGCACAACCCGCACTTCCGTCCTCAAAAAAAAGGGACAAGGGACTCCGCAGTGCTGCATAGGCTTTCCGTTTAAACTGTTTCTGTACCAAATCCAGTTCCGGATCCGCCTCATGCTCCAGGATTCTTGCATATTTCAAATAGGCCATGCCAGTCAATACACTGGAAGGATTAGGGAGTGTATCCCCATAAACCTGGCGTTTTCCCACACGACGGTTCTCTCCATAGCGAAGAGCTGTCTCATACAGCCGGTGATCCGGTGCTCTGCCTCCAAAGAGCTCCAAAACAGTCAGCTGGTCTTCCGCAGCCTCCAGGCACTTTTTTTTCCCGGTAATCGCATAAAGCTCCAGCAGGTCATTGGCCGCCGCTGCTGCCATCTTCTGGTCGAAATGCTCCTCGCTCTCATATTTCACGCCGTTTTCCATGAGCCAGTCAGCATGCTCCTTAAACTGCCCAAGCAGATACAGGCTGTCCTGCCGCATGCCTGCCTTCTCCAAACATTCAATCAGCTCCGACATGGGAACTGCCACCGCATAGTGCTCTGCTCCACCCTGGTCATAATACCAGTGCATGATGCGCATCGACATTTTCAGGAATTCATTATTACCGGAGAAGCGATAAATCTCCATAAAAAATCTGGCCGCCCAGGGGGCTGTCTCCACACTGTCCCGGGTATTGTCACAGCCTGCATCCCCATAAACTTCTCCCGTGGAAGTATTTACCAGTTCATGAGTGACGAAATGCAGATACCCGGACAGGCTGGCTGCCACTTCTTCATTCACATGCTCCTGCAGATATCTCGCCAGCAGGATCCCCATTCCCAGACGCTCCCGTCCGGCGTTGTACTCCTTGCTGTTCTGGTAAAAAATCTGCTGTTCCTCATTATCATAAATGAGATAGGCTCCATTTAAATGGCTGCCCTGTTTCTGATACTGTTGATGGTTCACAATAAAAGCACAACGTTTGGCAGACAGCTCCTCCAGCACCGGGCTGACAAACACTCTGCACAGGGTGTTCACTTCTCCCACGCGGATCCGGTATTCATACTCCCCACAATGACTCAGTTCCTGATCAATGCAGGCAATCCCTTTCATCATGGTAAATACTGCAGGACCTTCATCCACCCATGGATGTTTCCTGCAAACGGAAGTATGGGGTTTATAAAAACGTTCAATATAAATTTCATTCTCCAAAACCGGAGTCATGGCTTTTATGCGCAGATGCAGAGTCTCTCCCTCATAAAGCACATACTTATCCGCCTCCACTCTCACATAATTGGTAAAGTTCTCCAGCTTTTTGTAAAAATCATGCTTTCCTTTATGCCAGAAAATAACCCACTCAATGCAAATACTCTCCTCCGGCTTTAACACCCTGGGTGTCACATTTAGCAGCAGATCCCCACGGTCGTGGACGCCTCTTTTTCCTTCCCGCCCAAAGCTGTAAGAGCAGAGACTTCCTGCCGTCAGGCATAAGCCCAGATGGGGTTCCACATCTCCCATGCGGAGGGCGCAGACATAGCTTACCTCTCCACCACACCATACATGGGTATGACAACGCTCCTCCAGACAAGTCTGCACATCCTCATAGCTGTCACGGAAAGGGGTATAAATTGCCAGATCTCCTTCCCGTAAAAAGATTTCCCGATTGGTATCATTACGGAACACATACTGCTCCTTAATGATATTGTTGCCAAGCTTTCTACCCTTGGACACCGTAATGCCATCCACTGCACGCACTGTGCCCCACTCGGTATGTTCACCCAGCCAGTTCATTCCAAACGGATCCTGGGGATTCACTAATGATTTCATTGATTATTCTTCCTCCGTATGTTCTGCTTCCGGTATGGAACTTAGCCATTCCTCCACATCATTTGCCGCATCGGAAGGTTTCTCTTCCTGATAACCCGTTGGTTCACTTTCTGAGGCCGGCACAATATCCTTGTCTGCTGCCGTCTTTGCGGCCGGAACAGCTTCCGTCCGGTCAATCGTCTCATCCTGTGGCAGAGTCTCAGACACAGCTTCCTCCCGCTTCTCATCTTCCTGCATCTGTGATGCGTTTTCGGCCTGTTCCTTTTGTTTCCGCTCCTTACGGGCGTAAAGTTTCACGCGGATAAAGAGATAAATATTGCTGATAATTCCTACCACGCCATCCACTAAAAGGAGGTAATAGGTTACTAATTTATGTAATTCCGGATCTTTAAAGGGATTGATAATCACACATACCGCGCCTGCAATCAACAACGCTGCCAAAATAATGGCAGCCACCCACACCGGATCTTTCATGCTCTTTAAATCCATGGCATACTGAAGTTTGATAATGGCAGTCAAAAGCAGGAAAATTCCCAGTACCAGCGGAAAGCTATTGGCAATCGCCTGCACCCGCACCAGGGCACACATGCCCAGAATCACGCCCAGCACTCCGATGGCAAAGCCATATTCATTCATATTCCGGTAGCTTTCCGCCAGAAAATAGTGAACGATCTGGATGATTCCCACAAAGACCAGCACTCCGCTCAGTCCATAACAGATATGTATAATCTGGATCTGTGGTACAAACAACAATAATGCCCCCATCAGCAGAAACATACACTCCGCCACAATGACATATCCAGTGTTAAAAATACTGCTGCCGGAGCTTTTCCTTTTCGCCTTTTCCAGTTCCTTTTCCATTTCTTCCTGCTTTTTTTCCATCGCACGGAGTTCTTTTTTCTTAATAAATGCCATCGTTACCCCCATTCCCGGTTACTGTTCACACCCAAATCACTTGCTTACGCAGCAAGACGGTAAATTTATTGTGCTGCCTGCATGCGTTCTTCCAGAAGTTCTGCACCCTGCCAGATTTCGTAAAAGGGCTGTTCCAGCAAATTGCCCACAGGATTTGCATCCTTCTGACGCAGCACGTTTCCCTTTTCGTCCACCAGACAATCAAACAGTGGAGAAACTGGTGTCTCTTTATCCGCCACTACGCACACCACATCCTTTTCAAAGTGAAGCAGATCCTCCAGATCCTTTCGCGGCACTTCCTCCTCTCCGGCACAGCCAAACAGCAGTTTCGTCACACCGGCCTCCACCAGGCGGTCCATGATCCGCTTCCAGGTTCCGTTGGAAAGGGTTTCATCCATGAGAAGATAGGCTCTGTAAGGTGCCCGGTAATAGGGCAGATATGCCATATAATCCAGTGTTTCCTTCGGTTCCCTCTTCCCATCTGCTACTGCCTTCACCGTTTTGCACATGGCTGCCAGCTGTTCTCCCAATGCTTCCTGCTTCGTATGTAGCAGCCTGCTGCTTCTGGCAGCGGCCAGAAAGATAGCATCCTCCAACGATCCGGCACTAAGCAGCAAAGCTCCGTCTTCTTCTCGATGCTTCATTCCCGGCATGGACAAAAGACTGTACAACAGTTCTGTCACCAGCACGGCGTGGGATTCCGACAGAGGAATCCGCTTTTCTCCATTTACCACCAGCACCGCCGGAATCCCTTTTTTTAAGGAAAAAAGCGGCGGTACAAAATGTACAAACAAGTCCCTGTCTGTCTGATTTTTTTCCTGCCAGACCAAGCGAAGCGGTATCACCTGCTGCCAGTTTTTACGTTCATAGTTTTTCAGAAAAATCCCCATAGCATCCCTCTGTTTTATTTTAAGAAACCGTTGATAATCTGTTCTTCTGCTTCGCTTTCTGTCAATCCCAGCGTCATCAGTTTGATTAACTGCTCACCTGCAATTTTCCCGATTGCCGCCTCATGAATCAGGCTGGCATCCAGATGGTTGGCCGTCAGGGCTGGCATTGCTGTCACGCAGCCATGCTCCATGATGATACCATCACACTCGGAATGTCCGGCACAACGGTTATTTCCGTTGATCACCGAGACAAATTCCTGTTTGGATTCATCACGGGCTACGGAACGGGACACCAGATTGACGCTGGATCCATCGCCGTCCATCTCCACTGCAAAATCCGTCTTGGCATACTGCCTGCCGTGGGTCATAATTTTCTCATGAATCACCAGGGTGGCATCCTTATCCAGCTTGGCACGGGTCTTCCGCACAGTGGAATCCACCCCTCGGATCTGAACCGTCTCCATCTCCATATAAGCGCCCTCGCCCAGTTCCACAATGGTTTCCGGGTTTAAAATCCGCTCTCCGGTTCCTTCGCCCTCGCCGTAGTGTTTCTCAACATATTTCAGCTTTGCGTTTTTTCCTACATAAAAGCTGTGAATTCCATCATGCTGGCTTTTCCGGGCACCGCCATTGTGGATGCCACACCCCGCCACAATGGTCACATCGCAGTCTTCTCCAATATAAAAATCGTTATAGACCAGATCCGTCAATCCCGTCTGGGTCAGCACCACGGGAATATGCACACTCTCATTTTTCGTGCCCGGCTTGATAATAATATCAATCCCGGGTTTGTCTGTCTTTGTGACAATATCAATATGCTCCGTGGTTTTCCGGGAATCCAGTTTACCGTTTGCACGAATGTTGTAGGCACCGGCAGGCATTTCATGCAGACCGGAAATTTCTTCTAACAGCGTCTTCTGAATGGTATCCATCCTGTCCTACCTCCTACATTTTCCCGGTGAGTACGCTGCACGCACTCTGTCCGTTTAACAACTCAGGCAAAATCTCTTCTCTCGTGCCCTGTTTCTGAATCTGTCCGTCTGCAATGACAATAATTTTGTCCGCAATATTCAAAATTCGTTCCTGATGGGAAATGATGAGAATGGTTCCGTTAATCTGCTTGTACATCTTCTCAAATACCTGAATCAGATTCTGGAAACTCCACAAGTCAATGCCTGCCTCCGGCTCATCAAAAATGGAAAGTTTAGTGCCTCTTGCCATGACCATGGCAATTTCCATACGCTTTAACTCTCCTCCGGACAGAGAATCATTCAGTTCACGGTTTACATAATCCCTGGCACATAATCCAACCTCTGATAAAATATCGCAGATTTCACTGATGGATGCCTGTTTCCCTGATGCCAGACTGAGTAAATCCTTTACTGTCAGTCCTTTAAAAGTGACGGGTTTCTGGAAAGCATAGCTGATGCCTTTTCTGGCGCGCTCTGTCACCGTAGCCTCGGTGATATCCTCGCCGTCCAGATAAATTTTTCCGGAGGTAGGCACCAGAATACCGGAAATAATTTTCGCCAGTGTGGATTTACCACCGCCGTTTGGTCCGGTCAGTGCCACAAAACGCTCATCAATTTCCAGATTGATATTTTTCAGAATCTCTTTTTCCCCATCTACCTCAAAGCAGATGTCCCTTAATTCCAACATGATCGGTTCCTCAATTCTATTTTTAATTCATAGGACTTTAAATCAGATCAATGGCATCCTGGACAGATTTCACACCAACCAGTCGGATTCCATCAACCTTTTTGGCCGTCTCCAGATTGGCTGCCGGCAAAATACAAGTGGTAAAACCCAGTTTTTTCGCCTCTTTCACTCTGCCCTCCACCATGCTGACTGCACGAACCTCGCCACTTAGACCCACTTCACCAAAGCAAAGTGTGTGCTCATCAATGGCACGGTTTTTAAAGCTGGACACCACTGCCAGGGCAATACCCAAATCCATTGCCGGTTCTGTAATTTTCATGCCGCCCGCCAGATTTACATAGGCGTCACAGTCCGACATCTGTAATCCCACACGCTTTTCCAGTACTGCCATCAGCAGATTCAAACGGTTAAAATCTGTTCCCGCCGCCTGTCTCCGGGGAATTCCGAAGTTACTGTGGCACACCAGCGCCTGGATTTCCAGAAGTATGGGTCTTGTCCCTTCCATGGAGCAGGATACAATAGAGCCTGCCGCTCCCTCCGGGCGCCCATTTAGCATATATTCAGAAGGGTTGCTTACCTGGGTAAGTCCCTGTTCTGTCATTTCAAAAACACCAATTTCATCCGTTGCCCCAAAGCGGTTTTTCACTCCTCGCAACAGACGATAAGAGGCATGCCTGTCTCCCTCAAAATAAAGTACGGTATCCACCATATGCTCCAGCACACGGGGACCTGCCACGGTGCCATCCTTGGTCACATGACCTACGATGAAAATTGCTACACCAAGTCCTTTTGCCAGCTGCAGCAAAAGGCCGGTTGCCTCCCTCACCTGGGACACACTGCCGGGTGCCGCTGTCACCGTCTCCCGATACATGGTCTGTACGGAGTCAATCACCACCACGGCAGGATCTTCCCGTTCTATGGTCTCCCGGATCAAGTCCAGATTCGTCTCGCACAGCACTTTCAGATTGTCTGTAAACTCCCCGATCCGCTCTGCCCGCATTTTAATCTGTTTCTGGGATTCCTCTCCGGAAATATATAAGACCTTTGTTCCCCCATCGGAAAGCTGATGGCACACCTGCAGCAGCAAGGTCGACTTGCCGATTCCGGGGTCACCTCCCACCAGAATCAGAGAGCCGGGGACGATTCCTCCCCCCAGCACTCTGTCCAGTTCTCCGATGCCCGTCAGCATTTTATCTTCTTCCCGCAGATCGATTTCCTTCATGGTAAGAGGCCTGGCAGTCTTTCCGTTTGTAATGCCGCCAATTCCACGGCTCACCTGTGGATGAATTTTTGCAATAGGTTCTTCCACAAAGCTGTTCCAGCTTTTACAACCGGGGCACTGTCCCATCCATTTGGAAGACTCGTAGCCACATTCCTGACAGAAGAATACCGTTGTCTTTTTTGCATTTGCCATAAATTATTCGTTTACCTTAACAGATACCGCATCAGCCTCTGCAAGTTCTACGCTTAAAGACAGTTTGCCTCCCAGATTTGTGGTCATTTTACCAATACTGTTTCCATTTATGAAAACTTCATACTCGGTATCCTCTTTTAAGCCCAGAGTAATTTCTGCGTCCGCATCACCGGTTACGTTAAATTCCACTCCTT
Organism: uncultured Lachnospiraceae bacterium; assembly: GCA_934371505.1. GTDB lineage: Bacteria > Bacillota > Clostridia > Lachnospirales > Lachnospiraceae > UMGS2037. The sequence continues at coordinate 12,032 of CAKRNW010000032.1, read as the reverse complement.
TTTCAGTCTCCTTAAAATGAGAAACTGTGGTTCCCGGCACTGATTCATATGCGAATAAGCCGTTTTTCTCCAGTTTCGTCATGGTAGCATAGGTTTTTACCTTGTAGATGTCTCCGCCATGCTCGAAATCATCCTGTTTTGCCTTCTGCTCCAGCTTGTGATTTCCAAAGCTTAAAGTTCCATCCTGTTCTGTGCAAAGTAATTGTGCTGCCATTGTTTTTTCCTCCTGTGTATACCTGTTTTACTTTATACTGTTTTGTTTGATTTATTTTGCTTCTGATTGTTTCACCGTAAAGATGATCTCTTTATTCCTGACACCTGCCACGACCTTATCCCCAGGTTTAATATTCCCACTGAGGATTTCCTCTGCCAGTCTGTCTTCAATGGTGTTCTGGATCGCACGTTTCAGCGGTCTTGCTCCCATCTTATAATCTGCGTATTTTTCTACGATGTAATCCTTGCATTGGGGTGACAGTGTCAGCTTAATCTGCATTTGTGCCTCACAGCGGGTGCTGAGGTGTTTCGCCAGCAGCGTGACAATCTCCTTCATGTTTTCCTTATTCAAAGGATGGAATACCATGATTTCATCAATCCGGTTGATAAATTCCGGTTTGAAGATGCGTTTCACTTCTTCCATGACCCCGCTCTTCATCTTCTCATAGTCCTGCTTTTCAGAGGGTTTCGCATTAAAGCCCAGATTTTTGGGCTCGATAATGCGGTTTGCTCCCGCATTGGAAGTCATGATCAGAATCGTGTTCTTAAAGCTGACCTTCCGGCCTTTGGAATCTGTGATATGCCCGTCATCCAGCACCTGCAGCAGGACATTAAAGACATCCGGGTGTGCCTTCTCAATCTCATCAAAAAGTACCACAGAATAAGGATTCCGACGAATTTTCTCAGAAAGCTGTCCTCCCTCCTCGAAGCCCACATATCCCGGAGGAGAACCGATCATCTTGGACACTGAATGTCCCTCCATGTATTCTGACATGTCCACACGGATCAATGCATTTTCCGAACCAAACATTGCTTCCGCCAAAGCTTTGGAAAGCTCTGTCTTACCCACGCCGGTGGGACCTAAAAACAGGAACGATGCGATGGGTCTGTTGGGATCCTGTAAGCCCACACGTCCACGACGCATTGCCTTTGCCACGGCTTTCACAGCCTCTTCCTGGCCGATGACCCGTTTATGCAGAATAGACTCCATTTTCAGAAGACGTTCACTTTCCTTCTCCGCGATCTTTTTCACCGGAATTTTCGTCCACATGGCAACAACTTCTGCAATATCGGCCTCGGTCACCTCATAACGCTTCTCTTCGTTATCCCTGCGGATTTTCTCTTCCATGCGGTTGTATTTCTGAATCAGTCTGTCCTGTTCCTGCTTCAGTTCACTTGCCCGGGTAAATGCCTCCGATTTGAGAGCATTCTCCATCTGTAAGTCTATCTCATGAATCTGAGCTGCCACCTCGTTAAGCTTTTCCGGGGTTTTCATGGTACGCAGACGCACTGCGGATGCCGCCTCATCAATCAGATCGATGGCTTTATCCGGGAGGTTTCTATCATTGATATAGCGGTTGGAAAGACGCACTGCAGCTTCAATGGCATCCTCCGTGATTTTCACACGGTGGTGATCTTCGTACCGTCCTGCCACTCCCTTTAAGATCCCGATGCTTTCCTCCACCGTGGGTTCTTCCACGGTAACCGGCTGGAAACGGCGCTCTAAAGCCGCATCCTTCTCAATGTATTTCCGATACTCGGCAATGGTGGTTGCTCCGATTAACTGGATTTCCCCACGCGCCAGAGAGGGTTTCAAAATATTGGAAGCATCAATCGCACCTTCCGCGCCACCGGCACCAATGATGGTATGCACCTCATCCAGAAAGAGAATGATATTTCCATCTTCAATGACCTCGCCGATAACCTTCTTGATTCGTTCCTCAAATTCTCCACGATATTTGCTTCCCGCAACCATCCCGGATAAATCCAGGGTCAAAAGGCGTTTATTCTGCACCGTAGCCGGCACCTCTCCCGCTACAATTCTCAGGGCTAAACCCTCTACCACGGCAGTTTTACCCACACCCGGTTCTCCCACCAGACAGGGATTGTTTTTGGTTCTTCTGCTTAAAATCTGGATAACCCGCTGAATTTCCGCATCGCGGCCGATGACCGGGTCAAGTTTGCCAGCCCGTGCCTGGGCAGTAAGATCGCGGCTGTACTGTTCTAACACAGAACCGCCCTTTTTCCGCCTGGCTGCCTTGCGGGATAAATCTTCTTTGTATAAATTAGGATCCTCCCCTATGGTGCTTAACACATCCGCATAGACTTTCTGTACTGGAATTCCCAGGGTATTGAGCAGACGAACCGCTACATTTTCTCCCTCTTTGATCAGTGCAAGTAAAAGATGCTCCGTTCCGGTCTGTTCCTGACGGAAGCGCTGTGCCTGGCTATGTGCCTCCTCTATGACCTTAACGGCACGAGGTGAATATTTATCCCGATCCTTGACCATCACCGGTTGCTCCGGCGACAGCAGCTCCTCCATCATACTCTCAATCTGTTCAGGGGTCACTCCGTTATTCATCAGCACTTTGGCTGCAACGCCGCTCCCCTCCTGTAACAGACCAAGAAGAATATGTTCCGTTCCTATATATCCGTTATGCATTCTGCGTGCGGCTTTTTCTGCCATCGTCAGCGCATTCCCGGCTTTTTCCGTAAACCTGGGCTGCATTACTCGATTCCTCCATAATTCCCATAAATTTCATCAATAAGAGCATGCACTTCTTCCCGGGAAATATTCTTACAGCTTGCCTTCGCCAACACAACTTTCAGCTCCTTCTCCATTTCCTCCAGGGCACGCACTTTATCTATATCTACCGCCACAACGGCTCCACGGCGTCTGTCCACCTTTACAAAACCTTCCTGTTTCAACACCGTATAGGCTTTATTTACGGTATGCATATTGATACCGATGGTGTCTGCCAGCTGGCGGACGGAGGGTAAGGAATCTCCTTCATGGAAATGATCCATGGCGATTCCCTGTATGATCTGATTGCACAGCTGCAAATATAACGCCTCTTCACTGTTAAAATCTATTTCAATGATCATTGTGGAATCCTCCTTTCGCCCATTTCGCCAATTCGCAGGAAGAATTCTCCAGTGAATTGACAAATCACCCGTGTTATATTGATATTATAACACGGGTGATTATCTGTCAAGAAAAGGCCGCTGTGTGTGCCTTTATTTTTTATCATTCAGATTTAAGAATTCAAACTCAAACTCGTCATCATCCATCAAGAAATTTCTGGACTTACGGGGCGCTGCCTCCTGGTTGGCAACCTTTTTGCCGGGCACTTCCTCCTCCGGGTCATAGCTGACTTCTGGCGCACGTTTTGCAGGTTGTTTTGCCCTGGCAGGCTGCTGTCTTACCGGCTGCTGTTTCGGTCTTGCAGGCTGCTGTCTGGGTCTGCGGACAGGATGTCTTTCTTCTTCTTCCTCGTCGTCGTCCTCATCCTCATCTTCCTCGTCGTCCTCTTCTTCATCATCGTCGTCTGCTCTTAGAAACTTACGCTTTTTGAAGGTGAAACGCTGCGGCTCGTCCTCGTCATCGTCATCGTCCTCCTCATCGTCGTCCTCTTCGTAGCTATACGATCCTTCGTGCAGCTTAAAGCCGAGAACGGTGGAAAGGACTGCGAGAAGAATGACAACAACTGCTAATACAATAAGAATGGTTTTCTGTTTGGCGATGGTTGTCTCCAGGGTATCCATCCCTGCATTGCCCTGCTCCTGGGCAGATAACAGGTCGTTCAATTTCTGTCTGCGGCTGTTGGTATAATCATTTAAATACCACTCGTACTCTCCATCGGGATTGGTGGTATACTCCAGGGCATAGTCCACATCCGGTGTAGGGACATCTGCCTGCTCTGTTTCAGACTCTTCCTCAGGTGCCTCCTCGGGAGTTTCCTCTTCCGTGGCAAGAACCTCACCTAATTCTATGAAATCATAACGGATAAATCCAGTCACTTCAGAGCCATTGGAAATAAAGCTTACCTGATACCATACTTTACCGGAAGAGTCCGTTGTCTGTCCATTGACTGTCACTGCTGTTCCGTTTGCCACGGTGGTCACTACACTGCCGGATGTGCTGGCACTGGAACGCACCCGCACATCATTGGTGGTAACCGTTGCACCCTGCGCAGGCATCTCCGTTACATCTGTAGTGGATGCCACCTCCGTGTTTGTACTTGTGTTTGTATCTGTGGCGGTTGCAGCAGAACCGCTATCCGTATTCACCAGATCCGAACGGATATACCCGGTGGCTCCGTCTACCGTCACCTGATACCATACCATTCCGGAGCCATCCGTGGCTTCAGACTGGATATTCAATACCTGATTCTTCTTTGCAGAACCCACTACCGTACTGGTGGAATCCGCATTCTGACGTATGTTGGCGCTATTGGCAACGACGGTCGCCGTTCCCTCCGCACATACAGTCAGCCCCGGCATTCCCACAAACAGCACTGCTGCCAGTGCCAGAGACACTGCCGTTTTTACCCATAATTTTCTCATGAGAAGTTTCCTCCTGTGTTACTCTTTATGCCTCATCAATCGCTTTTCCGATATCATGGCGCATATATTTATTTTCGAACTGTACCCATTCCGTGGCCTCATATGCCTTGGCACGAGCCTCTTTTAAATCTTTTCCGGTTGCGGTAATGCCCAGGACACGTCCTCCGTTGGTGACAATGCCCTTCTCCGTCTGTTTGGTTCCCGCATGGAAACAGTAATAGTCCTCTTTTCCCTCGAAGTTCTCCAGACCGGAAATGACAAAGCCCTTTTCATAGGAGACCGGATAACCGTCTGAGGCAAGCACTACGCAGACTGCTGCGTTGTCCTCAAACTGTAAGTCCACCCGGTCTAAGGTGCCATCAATGCAGGCATCCACCACATCCATGATGTCATTTTTCATGCGTGGCAGAACCACCTGTGCCTCCGGGTCGCCGAAACGTGCGTTATACTCTAATACCCTGGGTCCCTTGGGGGTAAGCATCAGTCCGAAGAAGATTACACCCTGGAAGGGACGTCCTTCCGCTGCCATGGCATCCACCGTTGCCTGATAAATATATTTCTGGCAGAACTCGTCCACTTCCTCCGTATAGAAGGGGCTGGGGGAAAAGTTGCCCATTCCTCCGGTATTGAGTCCCTGATCACCATCTTTGGCACGCTTATGATCCTGGGCAGAGGACATAATACGAATGGTCTTTCCATCAACGAAGGACAGTACGGAAACTTCACGTCCAATCATAAATTCCTCAATGACCATGCGGTTTCCCGCGGAGCCAAAATGCTTATCCTGCATAATCTCCTTCACGCCTGCCTTTGCCTCCTCTAAGGTGTTGCAAATCAGAACGCCTTTGCCCAGTGCCAGTCCATCTGCCTTTAAGACGATGGGCATTTCTGCAGTTTCCAGATAAGCCAGGGCTTTTTCCGGGTCATCAAAGGTTTCATAGCCTGCGGTGGGGATGTTGTATTTCTTCATTAAATCCTTGGAGAAGGCTTTGCTTCCCTCCAGAATCGCCGCTTTTTTGTTGGGGCCAAAGGCACGGATGCCTGCTTCCGTCAGCGCATCCACCAGACCACCCACCAGGGGATCATCCGGTGCTACAAAAACCAAATCCACTGCCTTTTCTTTGGCATAGGCAATAATCTTGTCGAATTCCATGACGCCGATGGAAGAATCACACTCTGCAATCCGGGCAATTCCTGCATTGCCGGGTACACAGTACAACTTATCCACGCGTTTACTTTTTTTCATGCTGGTGGCGATGGCATGCTCTCTGCCGCCGCTGCCTACAATCAGTACCTTCATAGTTGAATCCTTTCATTTGCTATATCATCAATCGCCTGGGGCAGAATCACCCATTCCGCCTGTTCCATGATACGCTTCTGTAAAATTTCCGGGGTATCTCCCGGCTCTACCATGACCGGCTTCTGGGCAATAATCTCCCCAGTGTCAATGCCACAGTCTACGAAATGAACGGTTGCCCCACTGACCTTCACGCCGCGGGCAAGTGCTTTCTCATGGACATGGAGTCCATAACAGCCTACGCCGCAGAAGGAAGGAATCAAAGAGGGGTGGATGTTGATAATACGGTGGGGAAACGCCTCCACCATCGCCTCCGGGATTGCCACCAGAAATCCAGCCAGCACAATCAGGTCGGGATTTAACGCTTTCATTTTCCGGGTAAAATCCTCGTTAAAAGCAGTTCTGTCGGGATAGCCTTTGGGAGACATGCAGATGGCTTCGATGCCTTTGTTTCTGGCACGCTCCAGGGCATAGGCTCCCGCATTGTTGCTGATAACCGCCATAATCTGAGTGTTGGTAATCTTTCCATGATCTATGGCATCCAGAATTGCCTGGAGGTTCGTGCCACCGCCGGATACGCATACAACCGTCTTTAGCATAATTCTACACCCTTCTCACCGGCTGCGCATTTACCAACCACATACGGGGTATCTCCTGCTGCCTTGATTGCCTCCATGGTCTTGTCCACATCCGCAGGGTCAACTGCCAGAATCATGCCAAGTCCCATGTTGTAGGTGTTGTACATCATTTTTTCCTCAATGCCACCCTTTTTCTGCATCAGGGTAAAGATGGGAGGAATGGGATAACTGTCTTTCTCCACGCATGCCTTGATTCTATCGGGGAGCATACGGGGAATATTTTCGTAAAATCCACCACCGGTGATATGGCTGCAGGCTTTCACGCGCACGCCGCTGTCTTTGATGGATTTCAGTGCTTTCACATAAATACGGGTGGGTGCAAGCAAAGCCTCACCCAGAGTGGTTCCCAGCTCATCGTAATAGGTTTCCAGACTTTCTTTGGTCATCTCGAATACCTTGCGGACCAGTGAGAAACCGTTACTATGTACGCCGGTGCTTGCCATGCCAATGAGCACATCGCCGTCTTTTAAATCGGCACCGGTGATTAAATCCTTCTCGTCCACAACGCCCACTGCAAAACCGGCCAAGTCGTACTCGTCCTCCGGCATCAGTCCGGGATGTTCTGCGGTCTCACCACCGATTAAAGCTGCACCGGACTGCTTACAGCCCTCTGCCACACCCTTTACGATGGTTGCAATCTTTTCGGGATAGTTCTTGCCACATGCAATATAGTCCAGGAAAAACAACGGCTCACCGCCTGCACATGCCACATCGTTCACGCACATTGCCACGCAGTCAATTCCAATCGTGTCATGCTTGTCCATCAAAAAGGCAAGCTTGATTTTGGTCCCCACACCATCTGTTCCTGACAGTAATACGGGTTTTTCCATCTTCTTGATGTTTTCCAGAGAAAAGGCTCCGGAAAAGCCGCCCAGTCCACCAAGCACTTCCGGTCTCATGGTTCCTTTGACAAATTTTTTCATCAGTTCTACGGATTCGTATCCAGCCTCGATATCCACACCTGCGTTTTTGTAATCCATGTTTATCCTCTTTCTCCTTCATACGTTATTTATAATTTTTATAGCCCACTTCCTGTAACCGGGCATCTTTAGCAATAACCTGTTCCTTCTGTGCCGTGGTGTAGTCCATCAGTTTCTGCAGCATCCCAGCATCGGATGTGGCAAGAATTCTGGCAGCCAGAATTGCTGCATTCTTCCCGCCGTCAATCGCTACCGTGGCTACCGGCACTCCCGGAGGCATCTGCATAATGGAGAACACAGCATCCATGCCATCCAGTTTCTTGCCGGAAAGGGGTACTCCTATGACCGGCAGGGGAAACAATGCCGCACACATGCCGGGCAGGGCTGCTGCCATTCCGGCTCCGGCTATCATCACCTTCATGCCTCTTTCCTGAGCGTTTCCCGCCCAGTCAATTAAAAGTTCCGGCTCTCTGTGAGCGGAGATAATCCGCATCTCATAAGAAATGCCCAGCTCATCCAGCATTTCTGCCGCTTTACTCATAACCGGCAGATCTGAATCACTGCCCATTACTATTCCAACCTGTGCCATAGTGTACTTCCTTTCCCTCATTCTTGTGGTCATTCCCACGACCACACGCCAAATTCAGTGTACTAAACTTTTTTCTTCCACGCAAGGATTTCTTCTTTAAGAAAATCGTAAGATTCGTTACTGTTCACTCGTACCTCGTTCCAGTGACAATTCTACTCCTCATCGTCCAACGGTTTATTCAATTCTTCGGTACCGGCTGCCACGAAATGTCCCTCTTTAATGATGGGATATTCCTCACCATTGGCGGAAACGGCGGTCAGTTCCCCCAGTTCATCGTAGGGAATCGTAATATCCGTATGACAATTAAAGTATGCCTTGGCCGGGTCATCCTTCCGGTACCGGGCAGTCACTTCGTTGTCACGGGCTACAATCTTTTTGCCATCGGGATTGCAGGTCACCATGTCCTCCTCATGGGAGTAGCAGGTATCGCCTACGGCAAAGTGAGGTCCGGTTTTCTCTGCGATGAGAATAGGCATCTTGGCACCGATTCCGTATTTCCGTGCCACCATATAGGCGGTAGTGTTGGTTCCGATGGCGAACTCGCCCATAGGCAGGGTATCATGATGGAACAGCACGTTTTCTTTGATATACTGCTTGTTTTCCTCCGGGGTGTCAAAGTTGGCGCAGTCATAATCTGCAATCATGCCATCCTTGAAGGTGATGCTTAAATCCTTGTATTCCAGTTCATTCAAGAATACATGGGTCACATGGAGCACACCGTTGGTGCCGGTAAGTTTCGGGGAAGTGAACACCTCTCCTACCGGGATATTCACATCTGCCACGCAGTTTTCAAAAATAGTCTCCTCTGCAGGATTCTGCAATTTCCAAAGATTGACCTTTAAATCGGTGCGGTTGCCCTTCATTCCCTTGATGCGCACATAGTCTGCCTTGTCCAGCAAATCAATCAGGGATGCCTGAATCCGGCTGTATAACTCATAGTCCAGGGTATTGATTTTCACGATTTCGTCAAAAATTTCCTCGTATTGATCCCCGATTTCCGGTGTAGGGAAGGCTATAATGGTGAAGCTCCGCTCCTCCTGGTTGATGTACTCATTGGTGAGACGGCTGGCATCGGAGGAAAATTTCACCTGTAACTTCTGCTGTTCCTCATTCAGTTTGTAAGCTGCCTCACATTTTGCCGGGGCAAAGGGTGTCTCGCCGAAAATCTCCACCACCGCTGGTCCTGCATACTCGGCAGCCAGTTGCTTCCGCTCCTCGTAAGCGCTGCGGAGCACTTCCAGACGGCGGTTGCAGTATTTCGCATCAAAAAATAATGCCTTGTCCTCTTTGTGGTCGTAATCGAACTGTTTGTTGGGATTTGCTCCGAAAAAGCCCCGTTTATTCACGGAACGGCCTTCAAAGGCACTCACTGCGTTCCGCGCCAGCGCGGGCTTTAAGCCCATCTTTTCAAAATTTTCAAAGGCTTTCTTCATCATCCGCTCAAAGCCTAAGGGATAATGGATACCTACGGATTTTTTCTTATATAAAGGCTTGCCTGCCAGTTCAAAGCCCTTGCGATACCCTTGCGTGTAGGTGTCTGCCATCAGGTCGATCTGCTCCTGGGACATTTCTGCCAAGTGTCTCGCTGTCCGCAGCTCGCTCGCGGTGATATATTCACCGAAATAATACAGATAACGTACATCGTTTAAGTCGCTGTCCAGGATGAGACGCACGGCAAAATCCTTGTCCGGGTCTACCTGGGCTGTCACCATTTCTGCCGCGGCATCCTCGGAATAATCACTGAAAAACCAGTAAATCGTACGACGCAGTGCCTCTCCTGCGGGAAGAAGTCCGGTCTCCTCTTTTTCACAGGTAAACATTCCATAGATTTCCAGAAATAGTTCCATGCGGATCACACAGTCAAAAATTTTGTCTTCATAGACATAACCGATCAGCGCCCGCAGCTCTGTATACAAAAAACAGAGCAGATTTCCATGCTCCTTGCCCAGAATTTCCTCTGCATAGGTGGGATTGGCATAGCTTATCCCGTAATTTTCCGGTAAAATATCCTCATACAATTGTCGGTTGCGTTCCTGTAGTTCCTCCAATGATGCCTGCTTCAGCTTGCCGCTTTTGACAAACCGATAAGTTTCATCCATCAGGCACAGAAATGCTGCCATCTTTTTAAAATATTGCTGGAATTTTTCTTCCAGGATATGCTCATCCGGGATTTCCAACACTCTTTCCATTGCTAAATCATAACGCTCCTTCATTTCTTCCGGATCATAATTCAATTCCATAAGTTCCTCCAAACAAAAACTTTCCTTAATCTATAAAAAATGACATGCCAGGGGCATACAATAGCAGGCTGATTCCGCACAGTGCCAGTGCATTAAAAATTATGCCAACCCAGGAAAAAAAGTAAAACATATCCTTTTCCGTTTTGGACCAGATTCCTAAAATCAATCCCGCAAAAGCAAACAATGTAATCAATAACCCTGTCGCTCCATAGGATTCCGCTGCCTGTCCGCCTCTCCGGAAAGACAGGTAAATCACCAGTACATAGGACACCAGTGAAATCGTTCCCAGGATCGTGGAGGCGATTGCCTTCTGCGGATGTTGTTTCTTTGTAAATATATATCGTCTCTTACCAAACATACGATGCCTACAATCGAAACAAGGATGCCTTGCGACATCCCTTCTGTTTCTTCTCCTGATTGAACTTTAAAACATAATCTTTGACTTGCCGGCCAGCAGCTTGGAGCCACTGATAATAAGAAGCACTCCGCTGCCTACTCCCACGGCAATGGCTACAATTCCTAAAATAATATTGGTTACTCCGGTTCCACGCATGGTACGATATGTCTTTTCTTCCATCCTTCAAAACCTCCCTTTACTTTGCGCCGTACTCTTTGTAATAAGCATCAATCGCTGCCTTTAAGGCATCGTCAATATAAACTTTACCATTATATGGCTTATTATACAAGTGTTCGATCACATCTGCCATGGATACAATGGCTGCGGTGGGGAAGCCGTAGCGCTCCTTGATTTCGTCCAAAGCACTCTTTTCAGACTGGATGCCGCGCTCCATGCGGTTTAGGGAAACCATCAGTCCTACAATTTCCACGTCAGCTGCTCCCCGTACCTTAGGCACGGTCTCTTCCATGGATTTACCGGAGGTGGTCACATCCTCAATCATAATGACTCTGTCACCGTCCTGCAGAGGGCTGCCCAAAAAGCTGCCCTTATCCGCACCGTGATCTTTTTCTTCTTTTCTGTCAGAGCAGTAACGAACCTCTTTGCCATACAGCTTGCTGTATGCCACTGCGGTCACTACGCTGATGGGAATTCCCTTATAAGCAGGTCCAAAGAGGACATCAAAATCATCCCCGTAAGTCTCATGGATGGCTCTGGCATAATACTCGCCCAGGCGCATCAACTGGCTGCCGGTCACATAGGAACCCGCATTCATAAAGAAGGGGGACTTGCGTCCGCTCTTCAATGTAAAATCTCCAAATTTCAGGACATTACAGTCCACCATAAATTCAACAAACTCGCTCTTGTAGCTCTCCATAATGAGTAAACCTCCGTTTCGCTTTCTCCATACTACCATAAAAACGGGGAATCAGCAACGGCTATCGGGGGAAATTTGCGTTGCGTTGCATTTGGTTATACAGAGGCTTTCTGTAGAAGTGGTTCTAATAGAAGTGGTGCGTAGGATCTTTTTCTTTGCCGGGCATATAGACCAGATTTTTCGGATTTTACCCGGAGAGACTTCACGCGGTCTGCTTTTCTGGAGTTTTCGTTCGCATTATGTAAACTTTTAGGCAAATCCATCGTGTTTTGCAATTCTTGCCCAAGAAGTCGGGCAAGATCCGGGCAAACGGAACTGTTTGAGTTGTATTTGCCCAAAGCATCCTTATTTCCCCCCTAAACCGTCAAAATTTCCTTACATTTCCAGCCCTTATCGGGCAAAATTGAAAGTTTTAGATCTATATGCCCATATGGATAAATTCATCAACTGTGAGTCAACTTCTGCCACCACTTTTTATGTTTTACTTCTTTACAAACTTACAAGGTTCTCAAAC
>CAKRNW010000031.1 GCA_934371505.1 uncultured Lachnospiraceae bacterium | reverse complement strand
GGACAGTGCCTATGAGCGTGGACGGAGAATGTGCGAAAAATTAAAGGATGAGATTCCCAGACACCTGTTTGAAATCCCTATTCAGGCAGCAGTGGGCGGCAAGGTCATCGCCAGAGAGACGGTAAAAGCCATGCGGAAGGATGTGCTGGCGAAGTGCTACGGCGGTGATATCTCCCGTAAGAAGAAGCTGTTGGAGAAACAGAAGGAAGGAAAGAAGAGAATGCGTCAGGTAGGTAACGTGGAAATTCCTCAGAGCGCCTTCATGAGCGTATTGAAATTAGATGAATCCTGATAAGAGTTTAGGCTTATATCTTCATATCCCCTTTTGTGTGCAGAAATGCCGTTATTGTGACTTCCTGTCCTTTCCAACGGGAAGTCTTACGGAGAAAACAGGAACGCAGGATACCAGAATCCAGCCTTATGTGGAGCGGCTCTGCCGGGAAATCCGGGAAAGAGGGAAAAGCTGTGGCAGGTATGTGGTGGACACCCTGTTTTTCGGCGGCGGAACCCCCTCCCTGCTGACCGGAGCGCAGATGGGACAGATTATGACCCACATCCGGGAAAGTTTCCGGATGTCAGAGGATGCTGAATGTACCATGGAATGTAACCCGGGCACAGCGACCCTTGACTCTCTGAAGGCTTACCATGAGGCGGGAATCAACCGTCTGAGCATCGGTTTACAGTCTTCCTGTGACAAAGAATTGCAAAAGCTGGGACGGATTCACAATCGGAAGCAGTTTGAGGAGTGTTTTCAGTGGGCAAGACAGGCCGGTTTTGAAAATGTGAATATTGATCTGATGTCGGCACTGCCGGGGCAGACCAGGGAAAGTTATGCCCAGACCCTGCGATTTGTGGCAGAACATGAACCGGAGCACATTTCGGCCTACAGCCTGATTCTGGAAGAGGGGACTCCTTTGTACCAGGAGCATCCGGTTCTGCCGGATGAGGATACCGACCGTCTCATGTATGAGGATACGAAACGGATTTTGACGGGATACGGCTATCATCGCTACGAGATCTCCAATTATGCCAAAAAGGGCAGAGAGTGTCGCCATAACTGCAAATACTGGACCAGAGGGGAATATCTGGGAATGGGACTGGGGGCTTCTTCCCAGATGGAACATACCCGGTTTCAAAATGTCACGGAGCTGGAGTCCTATATGGAAACTGCAGACCCTGCCCCGGCTGAGAGCCGGACCGTTTTATCCCAAAAGGACGAGATGGAAGAATTCATGTTTCTGGGTCTGCGTCTTACGGAGGGAATCAAAGAGGAAACCTTCCGACAATGCTTTGGTTTGGAGCTGGATGAAATCTATGGAACCGTTTTGAAGAAACTGGAGAAAGAAAAGCTTCTGAGGAGAGAGAAAGGAAGCCTCCGGCTGACGGATTACGGTATCGACATCAGCAACTATGTCCTGGCGCAATTTTTGCTGGACGAGTTGTAATGGGTGTCTAAACAAAGTATAATATAGGAAGTGTAAATTCCAGAGGGATCATAAAGGAAATTTCATGGAAAGGCACTGAGAAAGAAGTCTCTTCATAGAATAGATTAAACTGACTTTGGAGGCTTCTTTTGAAAACCTTTAAAAAACCCCTGTCTACCGAGGAAGAGGTATACTATATCCATCTTTTAAGGGAAGGTACAGAGGAAGAAGCAAAGGCCGCCAAAGAGATTCTGATCGAGAGAAATATGCGCCTGGTAGCGCACATTGCCAAAAAATATCAGAATTCCGATGAGGATATGGAAGATCTGATCTCCACAGGGACGATCGGATTGATCAAAGCAGTTCTCTCCTTCGATGCGGGAAAGGGAAGGCTGGCAACCTATGCCTGCCGCTGCATTGACAATGAACTGCTCATGCTTTTCCGTGCAAAGAAGAAATCCTCAAAAGAAGTTTCCCTCTATGAGCCCATCGGCACGGATAAAGAGGGAAATGAGATCAGTCTGCTGGATATCATGGAACAGAAGCAGATGGATGCGGTGGAACAGCTGCAGCTGCGGGAAAACCTGATGAAACTGGAAACTCTGTTGGGAACGGTGCTTTCGGACAGGGAACGGGAAATTTTGCTGCTGCGCTACGGGCTTTGTGGGAAAAAGGAACGATCCCAACGGGAGATCGGGCAGTCATTGGGAATTTCCAGAAGCTATGTATCCCGGATTGAGAAGAAAGCACTCTTAAAATTAAAAAACGGTTTTACAGCCTGTCAGGGCTCATACGGATAAGGAGAATGAACATGCCAAAGATTGAAGAAATCCTGCGGGAGGCAAAAAATGCAGGGGCATCAGATGTACATATCACAGTGGGAATTCCTCCCAAAATGAGAGTGAACGGAAGTCTGGTTACCATGTCCTATCCGAAATTCATGCCGGCGGATACCACAGAAATGCTTCTGGAGATCATGAATGAGACCCAGAGAGAACTCTTTGAGGGGCGTGGGGAATATGATATGTCCTTTTCCATCAGGGAGATGGGACGTTATCGTGTCAACGCCTATAAACAACGGGGATCGGTGGCACTTGCCATTCGACTGGTGGGTACGCAGATTCCCTCGGCTGAGGAACTGGGACTGCCGGAGTCCGTGGCAGATCTTTACAATAGAAAGAGAGGCCTGGTTCTGGTTACCGGACCGGCAGGAAGCGGTAAATCCACCACCTTGGCAGCAATTATTGATATGATTAACACCTATCGGGATGCCCATGTCATTACCCTGGAGGATCCCATTGAATTTCTGCACCAGCACAAAATGTCAATGGTTAACCAGAGGGAGATCGGCCTGGATTCTGAAAACTATGCCAATGCACTCCGGGCGGCACTCCGTGAGGATCCGGATGTGATTCTGGTAGGGGAGATGCGGGATCTGGCAACCATCAGTGTAGCGGTAACCGCAGCGGAAACCGGACATCTGGTATTTTCCACCTTGCATACCATGGGTGCCGCAAGCACGGTGGATCGTATGATTGATGTGTTTCCGCCCTACCAACAGCAGCAGATCCGGGTACAGCTTGCCAATGTGCTGGAGTGTGTCATATCCCAGCAGTTGATTCCACGGGTGGATGGACAGGGACGAATCGCCACCTTCGAGGTACTTCATGCCACCCATGCAGTGCGGAATATGATCCGTGAGGGTAAGGCACATCAGCTCAATGGTATGATGCAGACCAACCGCAGGCTGGGAATGATGACGATGGATGAGTCCATTTATAGCTGCTATGAAAGCGGACTGATCAGCAGGGAGCATGCATTACAGTTTTCCCAAGATCCGGATGCCATGGCAGTGAAACTGGGCATGGGAAAAAATAATGTTTAAGGGATGTTCAAAATAAAGTGGTTACGGTTTACAGATGGTCTGTATAACCGGCCACTTTATTGTTTTTTAAGAATTAAAATCAAAAAACCTATTTTCAAACCAGTCCATGTAAGCTATGATAAAGTTGTCTTTTGGTCTCTGACCAATCTTGCACGAAAGTGCATAAGGGGATTTCGCCCCGCTATTTCAACCAATTACCAAAGAAACGAATGAAACAGAAAAAGAATCAGACAGAAGAAGGGAGAAGGAGTCATTTATGTTCAGCACGGTTTATTCCGGGGCGCTTCATGGAATTCACAGCTACCTTGTGCGGGTAGAGGTGGATATTGCACCGGGACTTCCCAATCTACAGCTGGTGGGATATGTCAGCAGTGAGGTGGCGGAGGCAAAAGAGCGGGTGAGAGCTGCCGTCCGGAATATGGGAGTGGAACTGCCGGCAGCCCGTATTACCATCAATCTTGCCCCTGCAAATGTGCGCAAAGAGGGAACAGCCTACGATTTATCCATCGCTGTGGGAATTTTGCAGTCTATGAAGCAATTGCCCCGGGAGCAGACACGGAAAACCCTCTTTTTGGGAGAAATGGGATTAAACGGCAGTCTGAAGCCGGTTCTCGGGGTGCTGCCTATTTTGAGGGAAGCGGTAAAACAGGGATTTACCAGATGCGTTCTGCCCAGGGAGAATGCCAGAGAGGCAGCAGTGGTAGAAGGAATCCATGCCTATGGCCTGGAGAATCTCAGACAGGTTTTGGATTTCCTGCAGGGAAAGGAACAACCGGAGCCGGAAGTATTGGATGTACAGCGGCTTTTTGAAAGCAGAAAAGATCACATAGAGGAAGACTTCGCGGATGTGCAGGGACAGGAAAGTGCCAAGAGGGCAATGGAGATTGCGGCAGCCGGTTTTCATAATCTGCTGCTCTCAGGTCCTCCGGGAGCAGGAAAGACTATGTTGGCGAGGCGGTTTGCTACAATTCTGCCATCACTGACCATGGAAGAAAGTCTGGAAGTCTCTTCTATTTACAGTGTGGCAGGAGCATTGGAGCCGGAGCATGTAATTCTGACGAAACGTCCATTTTTGAGTCCTCACCATACCATCAGTGAATATGCCATGGCAGGGGGAGGAACAATTCCAAGACCGGGGGTGATTTCCATGGCTCATAAAGGGGTATTATTTCTGGACGAACTGCCGGAATTTAAACGGAATGTCATAGAAGTTCTGCGACAGCCCCTGGAGGAACAAAAGGTACATATTCATCGTGCTTCCGGTAATTATACGTATCCTGCGGAGTTCCTTTTGATCGGAGCCATGAATCCCTGTCCCTGCGGTTACTATCCGGATCTTCGGCGCTGCAGCTGTACGCCATCGGCCAGAAGAAGATATGCCGGCAGGGTTTCCGGACCAATTCTGGATCGAATGGATTTATGTGCCGAGGTGGCAAGAGCCAGGCTTTTTGAAGAGACAGAGGAAAAGGAACAAGGACGATGGAGCAGCAAAAGTATGCGGGAACGGGTGTTGGCCGCCCAGGAAATCCAACGGGAACGGTATAAAGGACGGGAATTTCAATATAATGCCCAGATTCCTGCCAGAGAAGTAGAGCAGTACTGTGGGCTGGGCAAGGGCGAACGGAACCTGCTGCGGGAGTTTTCAGAGGAATTGGAACTGAGTGCCAGAGCCTGTCACAGAATCATGAAAGTGGCACGGACCATCGCAGATCTGGAGAGCAGAGAATCTGTGGAGGAGCAGCATCTGTACGAGGCATTGCTATTTAAGATGGTGGATTATCAAACACCGTTGTTACAGGAGTAAAGATGGAAGAAAAAAGAGATTTACGATGGGAGCATTTTTTCTGCCGGATAGAGGGGGTGGGTCTGCGTACGTTAGAAAAACTGTTTTGCGCCGTGCCGGACAGAAAATATGCCTATGAACTATCGGAAACCCATTTGGAGGAAATTCTGGGAGAGAAAGCAGCAAGGCTCATTACAGAGGCGAGACATCGGACAACCCCGGAAAAGCTGTGGGAACAGTTGCAGAGTCAGAATATTCGTTTCGCCTCCTATTGGAGTGAGGACTACCCGCAAGCCCTCCGCAGGATATCTGATGCCCCCAAAGCCCTCTATTCCAAAGGAAGCTTTCCGGGGAGAGAGGAAAAACGGGTGGCAATCATTGGAGCCAGAGCCTGTTCCGAGTACGGCAGACGCATGGCACGGACACTGGGAGAGGAACTGGCAAAACAGGGAGTGGTGGTGGTTAGTGGCATGGCGCGGGGGATTGACGGAATCAGTCAACGGTATGCTTTGGAGGCTGGCGGGACATCCTATGGGGTGTTGGGCTGTGGTGTGGACATTTGCTATCCCAAAGAGAACCAGGTATTGTATGACCAACTTACCGTTCAGGGCGGCGTCCTGTCGGAATATGTGCCGGGGACGGCGGCAAAGGCAAATTTATTTCCGCCGAGAAACCGCATTATCAGTGCCCTTTCCGATGCAGTGGTTGTGGTGGAGGCCAGAAAAAAGAGTGGAACCATTATCACCGTAGACATGGCTCTGGAGCAGGGCAAAGAAGTGATGGTGGTGCCGGGCAGAGTGGGAGATGGTCTTAGTGAGGGCTGTAACGATCTTCTGCGGCAGGGGGCGCCACCGGTACTGGAAACTGCGGATATCCTGAAAACACTAGGCATAGAAGGGAAAGCAGAAAGAAAAGAAAGAAACGGCGAACAGCAGGGAGCCTTATCGGAGCTTTCCGGAGAGGAAAAACTTCTCTATGAATTATTGGACGAGTATCCAAGATCCCTGGATGAACTGGCGCGGGAACTGATTTATCGCCGGGAAGAAATGGAGTATTCCCAGCTGTGCCGCATTTTTCGTTCCCTGTGCCGGAAAGGGATGGCGAGACAGGAAGGAAACACACATTTTGTGAAGGTGAAATCATAATTTCTGGTGGAAACGCTATTATTTATATAGGTAGAAAAGCGAATGGATTTTGCATTTTGTAAGAGGAAAGAAACCGGACAGCTACGAAGAAAGTTCTTGCAAGCCGGAAAGGAATGGTGTATAGTGATTCACGATTAACGCCCGAGACTGATGTTATATCAAAATGGAGGGATTTGTAATGGCAAAATACCTAGTGATTGTAGAGTCACCGGCAAAAGTGAAAACCATTAAGAAATTTTTAGGAGCCAACTATGAGGTTGTGGCCAGCAACGGGCATGTGAGGGACTTGCCCAAGAGCCAGCTGGGAATTGACGTGGAGCATGACTATGAACCCAAATATATCACCATCCGTGGAAAGGGCGACATCCTGGCAAATCTGCGCAAGGAAGTAAAGAAAGCAGATAAAATCTATCTTGCAACCGACCCGGACCGTGAGGGAGAAGCCATTTCCTGGCATTTGTATTATGCACTGAAATTGGAAAACAAAAAAGTATACCGCATCACCTTCAATGAGATTACGAAAAATGCAGTGAAGGAATCTCTGAAAAATCCAAGAGAGATCGACATGAATCTGGTGGATGCCCAGCAGACCAGAAGAATTCTGGACCGTGTTGTGGGTTATCGGATTTCTCCGGTATTATGGGCTAAGATTAAGAGGGGGTTAAGTGCAGGCCGTGTACAGTCTGTGGCACTTCGCATTATCTGTGACCGTGAGGATGAAATCAACGCTTTTATTCCGGAGGAATATTGGAGCCTGGATGCCAGCTTGAAGATTTCCGGGGAAAAGAAACCGTTAGTGGCCAGATATTACGGTGACACCAACGGAAAGAAAGGCATTGCCTCTAAAGCAGAACTGGATCAGATCGTGAAAGAGATTCAAAATGCTGCATTTAAGGTGGCGGAGGTAAAGAAAGGAACCCGCACCAAAAAGGCACCGCTGCCCTTTACAACCTCCACCCTGCAGCAGGAAGCCAGCAAGGTGCTGAATTTCTCTACACAGAAAACCATGCGTCTTGCCCAACAGCTATACGAGGGCGTAGACACCAGGGAAGGTACGGTGGGTATCATTTCCTATCTGCGTACCGATTCCACCCGTGTATCGGAAGAGGCAGAGACCATGGCACGGGATTATATTGAAAAGAGCTTTGGTGCAGATTATGCTGCAGAGACAACGGTACAGAAAAAGAACGGGCAGAAAATTCAGGATGCCCATGAGGCAATCCGTCCTACCGATGTAAACCGTACCCCGGCTATCATGAAGGAATACCTGTCCAGAGATCAGTTCCGGCTGTATCAGCTGATCTGGAAGCGTTTTCTGGCAAGCCGTATGAAACCGGCGGAGTATGAGACAACCTCCGTAAAGATTCAGGCAGCCAGCCAGCTTTTTTCCGTTGCTGCCTCCAAGGTAACCTTCGAGGGATTCATGAATGTATACACAGAGGAGGACGACAAGGAAGAGAATAATACGCTGGTAAAATCCATTGATAAAGATACGGAGCTTGCGTTGGAGAACCTTGATCCGAAACAGCACTTTACCCAGCCACCTGCCCACTATACCGAGGCCTCTCTGGTGCATACCATGGAGGAACTGGGAATTGGGCGTCCCAGTACCTATGCGCCTACCATCACCACGATTCTGGCCCGCCGTTATATTGTGAAGGAAAATAAAAACCTCTATGTTACCGAACTGGGTGAGGCAGTCAATCATATGATGAAAGATGCTTTCCCCTCCATTGTGGATGTGAACTTTACGGCAAATCTGGAAACGCTGTTAGATGGCGTGGCAGACGGAAGCGTGAAATGGAAAACCATTGTGGAGAACTTTTATCCGGATCTGGATGAAGCGGTGAAAAAAGCAGAAAAGGAGCTGGAGCAGGTACAGATTGCCGATGAAGTGACCGATGAGGTCTGTGAGCTTTGCGGACGTCATATGGTGATTAAATACGGACCACACGGAAAATTCCTTGCCTGTCCCGGATTTCCGGAATGCAAGAATACGAAACCTTACTTTGAAAAGATTGGGGTGCCCTGCCCTAAGTGTGGGAAGGATGTGGTTCTCAAGAAGACCAAGAAAGGCCGTAAATACTATGGCTGCATCGACAACCCGGACTGCGACTTTATGGTTTGGCAGAAGCCTTCCAAGGTGAAGTGTAAAGAGTGTGGCTCGATTATGCTGGAAAAAGGAAACAAATTGGTATGTTCCAATGAAACCTGTGGATATGTCTGTGAGAAACCAAAGGAATAATTTGTTGCCTACACAAATTGATTAAATTTTGTGAATATTTTTCACAATGCCACAAAAAATATTGCAATTTTTCGGATTTAATGATAAGATAAGCATATTCTTTAGGATGAGTGGGTAAGTGTTATATAAAGGAGGCTTGTCATGGGTAGTGTTCAGTTATTGGATAAAACGAGAAAAATCGGAAAATTACTTCATAACAACAATTCCAGCAAAGTGGTATTTAATGATATCTGTGAAGTAATGAACGATATTCTGGATTCTAATGTATTGGTGATCAGTAAAAAGGGAAAAGTTCTTGGAGTAGGCAAAGAAGATGGAATCGAATCCATCCATGAGATGATGATTGATGAATCTGTGGGAGGATTTATTGATCCTACTTTGAATGAGCGTCTGCTCAGCGTGCTTTCCACCAAAGAAAATGTCAATTTGGAAACCTTGGGCTTTGAAGATGTGGATGTGCATAAATTCCAGGCAGTGATCAGCCCCATTGATATTGCAGGAGAACGTTTGGGAACTCTCTTTATTTACAAATGCAATGAGTCCTATGATATTGATGATATTATTCTGTGTGAATATGGCTCTACAGTAGTGGGACTGGAAATGATGCGTGCGGTAAACGAGGAAAGCGCAGAGGAGACCCGCAAGGTTTCCGTTGTGAAATCCGCAATTTCCACTTTGTCCTTCTCCGAGATGGAAGCCATCACACATATTTTCGATGAATTAAACGGTATGGAGGGAATTCTGGTAGCAAGCAAAATTGCCGACCGTGTGGGAATCACCAGATCCGTCATTGTCAATGCACTTCGTAAGTTTGAAAGTGCAGGAGTGATTGAGTCCCGTTCCTCAGGAATGAAGGGAACCTACATCAAAGTACTGAATGATGCGGTGTTTGAGGAAATTGAGGAATTAAAGAGACAGAACACAAAATTAAGATAATTTTTCACGGACATTACAACAGAAAAAGGTTCATGGATGAGGCCGGGCAAGGGGGGATTTTGTAAAAAATCCCCTTGCTCGGTTTTTTTATAGGAATTTCTTCCTATAAAAAGGTTTTCAAGGGGGTGCGGAGTTTCTTCTTTTGTATAAAAACCTTGTGTTTTTTTGTAAATAAATTATAATATACAGTAGTGTATTTTTAACATTGCCTATTTATGCTTTAGAAAAGTGGGCGGGAGGAAGAAAAATGATCAATAGTAATGCATTTGATTATATTAATGTGCTGGGGAAAGCAGCGGATGCATCCTGGGTACGAAATGAAGTGATTGGAAACAATATCGCCAATGCAGATACGCCGGGTTATAAAAGAGAGGATGTGGATTTTGAATCCGAGCTGCAGAAGGCACTGGGAAGTTCCCGTTATACCTCTATGGATAAAAAGGTTGGGAACCTGAAAGTCAGTCAGCTGGAACCCCGTACATACAGGGATTATGCAGGATACTCATATCGATTGGACGGAAATAATGTAGATATTGAGACAGAAAACGTGACACTGGCAGCCAATGAATTGAAATACAACGGCTTGCTGGATTGCGTGAAACAGGAATTCCAGAATCTACAGGCGGCAATGAGATAAACGGGAGGTTGAAGGATGAGCGTTTTTACATCATTTGATATTAACTCATCAGGAATGACAGCACAGCGTTATCGTATGGATATCATTTCTGAGAATGTGGCAAATGCCAATACAACCAGAACAGAGGACGGCACGCCCTATCGCAGAAAGGTCGTGACATTCCAGGAGAAAGGCAGTCAGACCAATTTCAGCCATGTACTGAACAAGGCAACGGATAAATATTCCGGTACCGGGGTAAAGGTCAGCGGAGTCCATGAGGATATGACCACCGATATGAATATGGTTTATGATCCTTCCCATCCGGATGCGGACGAAAATGGTTATGTAACCTATCCCAATGTGAATATCATCACAGAGATGACCAACCTGATTGATGCCAGCAGAGGTTATGAGGCTAATGCCACAGCCTTTGAAGCAACCAAATCCGTGGCACTGAAGGGCTTGAGTCTGATCGAAACATAAACGACAGGTCGGACAATGAAAGAATGGGAGAAAAGGGACAACTATGAACTTAGGCACAACATTTGACATTAACACATTGCGTAATGTCTCTTCAGAGGCGGTTAAATCCGCAGTACAGAATACACAGGCGGCAGTGAAAAATCCGGACGGAGCCACGATGTTTGACTCCATACTGGGGGCAGCCGTGGACAATATCAATACCACCAACAGCTATTTATCCGATGCAGAAAATGCAGAGATCAGCTGGGCTCTGGGAGAGACGGACAATACCCACGATCTTTCCATTGCATTGCAGAAGGCCTCTACGGTATTCCAGTACACGGTAGCAATCCGTGACAAATTCATGGATGCCTACAAAGAGATTATGCAGATGCAGATTTAACAGGCTAGAGAAAACGAGGAACACTTGCAATGCAGGATAAGCTTCAGGAAATTCTGAATAAGATAAAAGAATGGTGGGGAAATTTCACCACCAAACAGAAAACCATTATCATTGCCATCGCAGCAGTGGTGGTTCTGGCAATCGTGATTCTGGTCACAGTACTGACCAGACCACAGTATGTTTTATTGGCAAATTGTGAGACGACAAAAGAAGCGTCAGAAATTACCGCACTTCTGGATTCCAACGACATTACATACACCACATCCACCGATGGTCTGCAGATTAAGGTTCTGGCGAAACAGGAATCCCAGGCGAATCTTCTTCTGGGAGCCAATGATATTCTGGCAGCAGGGTATGGCATTGACAATGTAACCAACGGAGGTATTTCCACCACAGAGGCAGATAAACAGAAACGTTATGTGGTTTATCTGGAAAACCAGCTGGAAAACGATATGATCAAAATGTTTTCCGCAGTAAAGAGTGCCCATGTGATGCTTCATCTGCCGGATAATGACGGAACGCTGGTTTCCAGAAATGAGCCCTCCTATGCGTGGGTACAGCTGGAATTACAGGATGATTTTACCGCAGAGCAGGCAGCCTATGTTGCAAAGGCAGTTGCCACGGCGTTGGGAAACAGCGACACGACACAGATTACCATCATGGATACGGATGCCAATCTTCTGTATTCCGGAGAGGATGATTTCTCCGTGGCAGGCACGGCCAGCTCCCAGATCGGAGTGAAGGAACAGGCAGAGAAGCTGGTACGCAGTAAAGTGACACAGGTACTGATGGGAACCAATCTGTACAGTACTATCGAGGTATCCAGTAATCTGGATATTGATTTTGCTGCCTATGAGAAGACCCTTCATGAATACTATGCCCCTGACGGAATGACCCAGGGACTTTATGCAGAAGCACATATTTATCAGTCCGATGCCACCAATGGCGGCGGCGGTGTACCGGGCACGGATTCCAACCAGAACAATGACCGGTCCACTTACATGTATCAGGACTATAATAATTCCGAATCTTCCACTACGGAGGAAGATTATAAGTATGTGCCCAATGAGGTGATTGAAAATACCATCACCAATCCCGGGGTTATCAAGTACGATAATTCCTCTCTGGCTGCAACTGCCATTTCCTACAACATTGTCAATGAGGATGATGCAAAGAAACAGGGACTTCTGGACGGAATCACCTGGGACGAGTACAAGGCAGCCAACAGTGATCGGACCAAACTGGATGTGGATCCTGATCTTTATGATGTGGTGGCAAATGCCACCGGTATCGATAAAAGCAAGATCACCATCATGGCATATTCCGAAAACTGGTTTATAGACTCTGACGGACTGGGTGTGAGTGCCACGGATGTGGTGCAGATTATCCTGATCTTCGTGATCCTTGCATTGCTTGGTTTCGTCGTTCTCCGCAGCATGCGAGGCGAGAAACAGGAGGAAGAGGAAGAGGAGCTTTCTGTGGAAAATCTGTTACAATCCACACCGGAGGAGCCTCTGGATGTCATTGAGACAGAAACAAAATCCGAGACCCGCCTGATTATAGAGAAATTTGTGGATGAAAATCCGGAAGCCGCGGCAAATCTGCTGCGCAACTGGCTGAATGAGGACTGGGGGGCATAAGCATGGCAGCAAAGAGTGAAGATCATATCAGCGGCACCCAGAAGGCGGCGATCCTTTTGATTGCCCTCGGTCCGGAAAAATCCGCTACCATTTTTAAACATTTAAAAGAAGAAGAAATTGAAGAGCTTACCCTGGAGATTGCAAACACCCGCAGCGTTACACCCCAGGTCAAAGAAGAGATTATCAATGAGTTTTATGAAGTGTGCCTGGCACAGCAATATATTGCAGAAGGCGGTATCAATTACGCGAAAGAACTGCTGGAAAAAGCCCTGGGTGAAGAGAAGGCGATGGATGTTATCGGCAGACTGACTGCTTCCCTTCAGGTAAAACCCTTCGAGTTTGTAAGAAAGACGGAACCTGCGCAGCTGCTCAACTTTATTCAGGACGAGCATCCGCAGACCATTGCCCTTATTTTGTCCTACTTATCACCGGCACAATCCGCCATGGTGCTTTCATCCTTATCACCGGATCGACAGGCAGATGTTGTAAAACGTATTGCTATGATGGATCGCACCAGTCCGGATGTAATCAAAGAAGTGGAGCGTATTCTGGAAAGCAAACTGTCCAACCTGGTGAACCAGGATTATTCCATTGTGGGTGGTGTAGATGCTGTAGTAGATATCCTCAACACCGTGGATCGTGGTACAGAGAAACACATTATGGAAACCCTGGAAATTGAAGAGCCGGAGATGGCAGACGAAATCCGCAAAAAGATGTTTGTGTTCGAGGACATTCTGCTTCTGGACGACCGTGCGATTCAGCGTGTGCTCCGGGATGTGGACAACGGCGATCTGGCAATGGCGTTAAAGGGAGCCAACGAGGAAGTACAGAATGCGATTTTCAACAATATGTCCAAGCGTCTGGCGGTTATGATCCGCGAAGATATGGAGTTTATGGGTCCTGTCCGTATGAAAGATGTGGAAGAGGCACAACAGAAGATTGTCAATGTTATCCGTAAATTAGAGGATTCTGCTGAGATCGTAATTTCCAGAGGCGGAGGTGACGAGATCATTGTCTAGTTTACTCAAAGGCTGCTGGGTTGAAGTCAATAATGAGGATAAAAGAATCATAGACACCAATGAGTTGGTGAATAAACGGCTGACTGGATTAAGTCAGCCTGTGCGCCGTATGGCTCACACAACATTGGGAGAACCGGATGAAGACGGTTTTGCGGGAGGTGTACAGGCTGAGATTCTCGAGGGACTCACGGAGGACGGAGATAGCGGTGCATCTGCTGTGATTCATCAGGAACCGGCACCTGCAGGGCCCTCCTTGGAAGATACCCAGAAGCAGGTAGATCAGATGCTTGCGGACGCCAGGGCACAGGTGGAAGCGGCCAGACAGGAAGCAGACAGTATTCGTGCCCAGGCACAGTCAGATGCCGCAAACGTCAAGGAAAACGCCAGACAGGAGGGAATGCAGCAGGGGTATCAGGATGGGATTGCCCGGGCTGATCAGGAAACCAATCAGAGGATGGCACAGTTAGAGCAGAAGGAAAAGGATCTGGAGTCTGCCTATGAAACGAAAATCCAGGAACTGGAACCTCAGTTTATTGACACCTTAACCGGAATTTATGAACATATTTTCCAGGTGGAGTTACAAGGTTATCGCGACATCCTCTCCTATCTGATTACGAATACCATGCGTAAGATCGAAGGAAACAGAAGTTTCTTTATCCATGTTTCCAAAGAGGACTATCCTTTTGTCAGCATGCAGAAAAAGCAGTTCACGGCATCCGTGGCATCAGGATCCTCTGTTGAAGTGGTGGAGGATCTGACGCTTTCCAAGAATCAATGTCTGATTGAGACCGAGGATGGCATTTTTGACTGCGGAGTGAGCACACAGCTTACGGAATTGTCGAATCGCCTGAAACTGTTATCCTACGAAAAAGAATAAACCTATGGATGTAACTGTAAATTTTCAAAAATATAAAAATGCGGAAGACGAAAACTATTTTGTCCGGATGGGAAAAGTAGTGAATGTAGTAGGGCTGACGATTGAATCGGCAGGCCCGGATGCCAAGCTGGGAGACCTGTGCATGATCAGACCTACCACTGGAGACCAGCCACCGGCTATGGCAGAGGTGGTGGGGCTCAGAGACAGGAGAACGCTGCTGATGCCTTATGGCATTATCACCGGGATTGGCGCAGGAAGTATTGTGGTTAATACCGGAGAACCTCTGATGGTACATGCCGGAGAGGAGCTGTTAGGACAGACACTGGATGGCTTGGGAAGATTCCCTGACGGAAGCGTGCTGGAAGGCGGAGCCAAATATTCTGTGGATGCACAGCCGCCCGATCCTATGAGCAGAGAGATGATTGATGAGATTCTTCCGTTGGGTGTGCGTGCGGTTGACGGCTTGATTACGGTGGGAAAAGGACAGCGTATCGGCATTTTTGCCGGCTCCGGCGTGGGAAAATCTACCCTGATGGGTATGTTTGCCCGCAACACCAAAGCAGATATCAATGTAATTGCACTGATCGGCGAGCGGGGCAGAGAGGTGCGGGAATTTATCGAGCGTGACTTGGGACCGGAAGGAATGAAACGTTCTGTTGTAGTGGTTGCAACCTCAGACAAACCGGCACTGGAACGTAAAAAAGCAGCGATGACAGCAACTGCGATCGCAGAATACTTCCGGGATCAGGGGAAAGATGTCCTACTGATGATGGATTCCCTGACCCGTTTTTCCATGGCGCAGCGGGAAATCGGCCTTGCCAGTGGAGAGCCCCCTGTATCCAGAGGGTATCCCCCCAGTGTGTATGCAGAGATGCCGAAACTTTTGGAACGCGCCGGAAGAGCCGCGAAAGGTTCCATTACCGGACTTTACACCGTACTGGTGGATGGTGATGACTTCAATGAACCCATCACCGATACAGCCCGCAGCATTCTGGACGGACATATTGTGCTTAGCCGCAAGCTGGGACATAAAAATCATTATCCGGCTATTGATGTGCTGGCAAGCATCTCCCGTTGTATGAGTGCTATTGCCACGAAAGAGCATAAGACCTGCGCCGGAAAGTTAAGAAATGTGCTGGCCACCTACAATGAAGCGGAGGATCTGATCAATATCGGAGCCTACAAGCGCGGATCGAATCCCAATATCGACTATGCAATGGAAAAAATTGATGCAGTCAATGGGTTTCTGTGCCAGGATGTGGACGAAAAAATGGATTTTGAAGAGACACTGGAGCGATTAAAAGCACTGTTTGGAGACCAGTAATGGCAAAATTTGTCTATCGGATGCAAAGCATTCTGGATATAAAACTGAAGATGGAAGAACAGGCGCGGCAGGCATTTGCAACAGCGAAAACCAAGCTGGATGAGGAGCAGGCAAAGCTGGAACAGCTGCAGAAACGTAAAGCAGGGTATGAGCAGCGTGCAAAGGAATTGCTTCTCCAGAAACTGGATTTTCTGAAGATTGAAGCGAATCATAATGCCATTGACCGCATGGATGAATTTATTTCCCTGCAAAGACAGCATGTGGAACGGGCTCAGGAACAAGTGGAGGAAGCCCGGGAGGCTCTGGCCCAGGTACGAATGGAACGCAAGTCCCAGGAAATTCTGAAAGAAAAGGCTTTTGAGGAGTTTAAGCAGGAACTGAACCGGGCAGAAAGCAAGGAAATTGATGAGCTTACCAGCTATACCCATGGAAGGAAAGCTCTGGCTCGTTAGGACAGGAGAGTTATTTTGGCAGATAGCAGACAGAAATCACAGTCTCAGGCACTGGAGGAGAATTATTCTCCCGCAGATGAAAAGAAACGGCTGAAAGAAGAAAAAAAGAAATTAAAGCAGGAACAGAAGTCTCAGAAAAAAGAGGCGAAACAGAGAGCAAAGGAAATCGAGGCTCAGGAGGATCAGATTTATGAGGACGAGGGAACCAGCGGCAGCGGTGCCTCTGTGTTTTTTATCACTCTGTTCATCGTTCTGATCTGGATCGCTATTTTGGCTCTGGTGATAAAGCTGGACATCGGTGGTGTGGGAACCAACATATTCAGCCCGATGCTTAAGGATGTTCCTGTTCTCAACAAGATCCTTCCTGCAACACAGGAGGCAACCTATGATCCTGACACCGGGGAAAGCTATGGTGGTTATCAGTCGCTGGATGAAGCCGTGGCACAAATCCGGAGACTGGAACAGCAGCTGGATCAGGAACAGCAGTCCAGACAATCCGATAAAGAGCAGATTGAGGCACTGCAGGCAGAAGTAGAACGTTTAAAGACCTTTGAGGATAATCAGGTGGAATTCCAGCGGATCAAAGAGGAATTCTATAATGAAGTGATTTATGCAGACCAGGGTCCGGGAGCAGAAGAGTACAAGAAGTATTATGAGTCCATCGACCCTGCAACCGCTGAAACTCTATACAAACAGGTAGTGACCCAGCTACAGGCGGATCAGGAGGTGCAGGATTACGCATCTGCCTACGCCAGCATGAAACCCAAAGAGGCTGCAGCAATTTTTGAAGCTATGACAGATGACCTGGATCTGGCAGCAAAAATACTGGGCGCCATGAGCGACGATGACCGGGGGAAAATCCTGGGAGCAATGGATTCCACGGTGGCTGCACGAATCACAAAAATCATGAATCCCAACTAAGCTTTTTGGGTGATATGACCGATATATAAAAGGAGTACCTTGACAACTTAAGAGAGGAGGAAAGCAAATGACAACAACACCTGTAATCAACACAGGAGGTCTGATGCCTGCCCAGGAAGTGAAAGCCACATCCGTTCCGGATCATACCAAAAGTTTTTCCGATGTGTTTAAACAATCTGCAACGGGAAATGCGGGACAGATGACGAAGACGGACAATCTGCCGGGTACCACCAGGACAGATAACACCACTTCTGGTGGAAAAGCGGAAAAATCCGGCTCAAACATCCAGAGCAGACAGGCAGCCAAAGCAAAAAACCAGACGGCAAAAGCAAAAGACAGCAAAGCCGTAGGGGACAGCCAACAGACCACAGACGATACTCTAAGCCCCCAGGAGACAGAACAGGCAATGGAAGTTCTGGCAGAAACTGCAGTGACGGTGGTGGACAAACTGGCAGAATTTTTCCAGATCACACCGGAAGAGGTAAGCGACACCATGGAAATGCTGGGGATGAGGGATGTGGACTTGTTTGATGCAGCAAGTTTCCAGAATTTGTTTGCAGCCCTGGCTCAGGATCCGGAAGGAAGCTTCTTACTCATGGGAGATGAACTGGCAGATGGTTTCAGTGACTTATGGAACCAGGTATCCCAGATGTTTGAAGAAACCGGTGAGGCAAATGGCTGGAGCGCAGAACAGCTTCAGGAAATGTTAGACAGCCAGGATGTGCCTGAGGAAACTGCAGTTCCAACGGTGAATGAAGAAATCGTTCCAGAGGAATCCCCGAAGGACACTTCCTATACGGTAACTTTCATGCAGGATGGCAAAGAAGTCACCTACGATGTGACGAAAGATGGCGAGAGCGGCGTAGCAGCTACCGAGGGCATGGCAGAAACCGAAGTTCCCCGGAGTGTGCAGCCCCAGAGACAGGAAACCAACGGACAGCATAAGGAAAATGCCCAACAGACAGAAAAGGGAGCGGAGCTGGTACAGGAATTTCATTTGAATCAGGTAAACACAAACGGAGAACAGCTTTTTGCCCAGAGCATCAGCAGCTATTCCCAGGTAGACACCCAGAGCATCATGGAGCAGATTATGGATTACATGAAAATCGACAACTCTGAGGCATTTACCAAACTGGAAATGCAGTTACATCCTGAAACCATGGGAAGAGTGGTCATTCAACTCACATCCCACAACGGAGAACTCACTGCACAGATTACCACACAAAACGAGGCAGTACGTGCCGCACTGGAATCCCAGCTTGTAAGCTTGAAAGAAAACTTAAATGACCAGGGACTGAAAGTGGAAAACGTACAGGTAACGGTAGAATCCCACGCCTTTGAACAAAGCTACGAGGGAGAGAGACAAAGTGAAAACAGAGAAGCCTTTGCAAATCGTCCCAGGACTCACCGGATCCGGCTGGATGACATCAACCTGGATGACGAGGAACTGACAGACGAGGAACGCATGGTAGCCGAACTTATGGCGGACAGGGGCGGCACTCTGGATTATACCGTATAATGATAAGGAAAGAAAGGAGAACAGCGCATGAGCTTAGTAGCACCCGTAAAAGACGGAAAAGTTCAAAACACATCCTCCGCATCCAGCCTTGCAAATAAAACCCAGGAGGCCAAGGGAAACAATGCGGATAAAGATACCTTTTTACAGATGCTGGTAGCGGAGATGAAATACCAGGATCCTTTGCAGCCCACCTCCAACACCGAATGGGTCAGCCAGTATGCAACCTTCTCATCACTGGAGCAGATGCAGAATATGGCAGAATCCGCAGAGGCGTCCAGAGCCAATGATTTGGTAGGAAAGACCGTCATTATGAAAGTCAAGGACGGTTCCGGTGATACCAAGCAGGTACAGGGACGTGTGGACTATGTGGTTTATGAAGGCAAGGATGCTTATCTTTCCATCGATGAATCCTTATATTCCATCAGTGATTTATACATGACTGTGGATGATACCTATCTGGATGCTTACGACAAGGGACTGGAATTTGCAGATCGTTTGAAAAAGCTTCCCGCTGTGGATGACATTACCTTACGGAATAAGGATGAGATCGAATATCTGCATAAGATGTACTATGATGACATGAATGATTATCAGAAATCCTTTGTGACAAGTGACTACAAGAAACTGTTGGACAAGTATTACGAACAGTTACAGAATGTCATTGCAGCAGCCAAAGAGAACGAAGGAACAGAAGGAGCAGAAGGCACAGACAAGGGCAAAGCGGAGGAAGTTTCTGAAAACACCCTGGATGAGCTGACCAAAGATTCCGAAGAGGTATAAACCCATGAAAATTCAAAATGGACAGTACCCTTCCATAAACCAGCTGCAGGATGAATATTTTGGAAAAGGCAGAGGAACAGCCGGAAAGATCCATACAGGAATATCCTTTCAGGAAATTCTGGATCAGAAGACCGGAGCAGAGGTTAAATTTTCCAAGCATGCAAGTAACCGACTGGCAGACAGGAACATCAGTTTGAGTGGTGACCAGATGCAGCGCTTGAACGAAGGAACCCGCAAGGCACAGGCGAAGGGAATTCAGGAAAGCCTGGTACTAGTGGATGAGATCGCTTTTATCGTAAATGTTCCAAACAATACCGTCATCACTGCAATGGATCAGGAAGAGACCAACGAAAATGTTTTTACCAATATTGATGGAGCCGTAATTATGTAGCCGGACCTTTTCAGGAGGCAGACATCCCGGACTGACAGAAGGGATGAAACGGTTCCACCTAAAAGTAATCAGGAGGAAACGAGAACTATGATGAGATCACTTTATTCTGGTGTGGCAGGTCTTAAAACACACCAGACCAAGATGGATGTTATCGGTAACAATATTGCCAACGTAAACACCGTATCTTACAAATCCCAGTCCGTAACATTTAACACTTTATTATACCAGACCACACAGGCAGCGTCCGGTGCCAATGCACAGACCGGTCTCGGTGGTAAGAATGCAAAGCAGATTGGTCTTGGTTCCAAGACCGGTTCAATCTCAACCCAGATTGATACTGCTGGTTCTGCACAGACCACCAACAACCCTTTCGACATTATGATTACCGGAGATTCCTTCTTCATCGTTAACAACGGAACCAGTAACTATTTTACCCGTGATGGTTCCTTCTATGTGGATGGCGCAGGAAACCTGTGTATGTCCTCCACCGGTTACAATGTCATGGGATGGCAGGTAGATGATAAAACCCAGACCATCCGTCAGGACAGAGTCTCCGCTCTTAAGATTATGGATGCTTCCAAGATGACCTACGAAGCGGAAGCAACTACCCAGGGATATATTTCCGGCATTGTGGATGCCAACGATTCCAACATCAACTCCACCGCCGGTAAGGTCATCAGCATGTTAATTTACGATA
>CAKRNW010000030.1 GCA_934371505.1 uncultured Lachnospiraceae bacterium | reverse complement strand
ATTTTGCAAGGGACTTACTCAGGAGGAGGATGAAGATATGAAGTTTAAACGAATAAGCACTGGTATGCTGGCTCTTATTCTGCCTGTCATTATCATTGCCATGGCAATTTTGACAGTGGTGTCTGCCAGCACCAGCAAGGGACTGATCGAATCTCAGATTTCCGAGCGCATGATGTCGGAGCTGGATGCCGAGAAAGGACACATTGATGCCTATGTGAAAAGAGTGACGGCGACTACCCACACGGCAGCCAGCGTGGTAGAGACTACATACAGTATCAACAGCCTTCCCATTTACACCAGAATGCTGACAAACATGATTGATCAAAACGATTTTGTATACAGCGCCGGACTTTGGTTTGAGCCTTATGTCTATAACAAATATAAAGAGTTTGTAGCGCCCTATGTTCACCGCAGCGGAGATGATATTGTCAATTCCGAAGAATATCTGTCGGAAGAGTACAATTATCACCAGCAGGATTTTTATTTACAGGCGAAGAATTCCACGAATGTGATAGTGGGAACTCCCTATTATGATGAGGAGCTGGGTATGATGATTTCCAGATGCACGGTTCCCCTGCATTCCTCCGATGAGTATATTGGATGTATCACGGTGGACATCATGCTGGATCAGATACAGGATATCGTAAATACCGTTCAGGTAGGAGAGGGTGGAAGTGCCATGCTGCTCACCTCAGACGGACAATATATCGGCGGTGTGGATGACCAGCTGATTCATGGACAGGCTTCCATTCTGGATTCCGAGAATGCATCCCTTGCACAGGCCGGATCCGAGATCTGTGCCGGAACAAGCGGATTTACCACCTACAAAGCAGGTGCAGCCGTTTATAACATCTATTACGATACGCTGGAAGATACCGGCTGGAAGATGCTGGTGACCATCCCTCAGGCGGAAATCATGCAGCCTATTACCCGGATGTGCCTTATTCTGACAGCTGTCTGCGTGATTGCACTGGTACTTTCCGCACTGGTCATCATCGTAAAAATTTCCAATGTATCCCGCAGAATCAGAAAAGTAGATGTATTTGCTTCCACGCTTGCGGAAGGCGACTTCACGGTAGATGACCTGAAGGTGAACGGTAAGGATGAGCTGGCACGCATGAGTACCTCCCTGAATAACATGTACGACAGCAACAAAGAGGTAATCGGTAACATTCGTGACCGCGCACTTCAGCTCAATAAGTCCAGCAATTTCTTGAAAAACTCCTCTGTGGAATTATCAGAGCAGTTTAAGCAGATTGAAGACTATATGAGTGGCGTCAATGAGGATATGATGAACGCCAGCGCTGCCACAGAGCAGTTGAATGCCTCTACGGAAGAGGTGGACTCCTCTGTCAATGTACTTGCCGGAGAGACGGAGAAGAGCCTGCAGATGGCCAAAGAAGTTCGTTCCCGTGCGGATGAGATCGGCAAGAGCAGTGAGAAGGCCTTTGCGGAGGCAGGCAGTATCACCGAGCAGTTTAAGAGCCGCCTGGAGACCAGCATCCGCAATACGGATGTGGTACAGAACATCGGGCAGATGGCAGAAACAATTTCCGGCATTGCCGAGCAGATCAATCTGCTGGCATTAAATGCCTCCATCGAGGCGGCCAGAGCCGGAGAGCAGGGGCGTGGCTTTGCCGTAGTTGCCACCGAGATCGGTAAACTGGCAAATGAAACCAGCTCCGCGGTACAGGGAATTCAGCAGACTGTCGACCAGGTACAGGATTCCGTAAAGGAGCTGACGGTAGATTCCAATGAACTGTTAAAGTTTATTGAGACACGGGTAAAACCCGACTATGATAATTTTGTATCCGTAGCCAGACAGTATGGAGAGGATGCAACCACCATCGATCAAACTTCCTCCAGAATTTCTGAGATGACGGACAATATCCGCCAGATCATGACAGAGGTTACCAATGCCATTCAGAACATTGCGGAGTCCACACAGAATACCGCCAACATCAGCAGCAAGATCATGAACTCTGTCAGTGTGGTGTCGGGTGTAGTGGAGGATGTTTCCAAGATGTCTGAGGATCAGGAAGTGATCGCCAAGAACCTGAGCGAGGTTGTGGGAAGATTCCAATTGGAAAATTCCGTTGAGGAGACCGCTGAGGTACCCAGGGAAGAAAAAGAGCCTGAACAGTCCCCGGCGGAAACAGAAGAAATAATGTCAGAAGAGGCTGAAAACAATGGAATATCGGGAGATGAAGAGCGGGAATAAAACATCCTTACTTGGATTTGGATGCATGAGATTTCCCCAGACCGCAGACGGAGAAATCGATGAGCCGGAAGCGCAGAAAATGCTGGACAAGGCAATTGCAGCCGGAGTCAACTATATTGACACGGCATATCCTTATCACGACGGAAAAAGTGAGCCCTTTCTGGGAAAGGCACTGAAGAAATACCATCGCAGCAGCCTGTATCTTGCAACGAAGCTGCCGGTATGGCTGGTAAATTCCGTGGAGGATGCAAAGAGATTTTTTGAGGAACAGTGTGAACGTCTGCAGACCGATTATATCGATTATTATCTGCTGCATGCGCTGAATAAAGACAAATGGCGTGCCATGGTAGAACTGGGTGTAGTGGACTACTGTGAACAGCTGAAAGCGGAAGGACACATCCGGAACTTCGGATTCTCTTTCCACGATGATTATGAAGTGCTGGAGGAAATTCTCAATTATAAGGATTGGGACTTCTGCCAGCTCCAGCTCAACTATAAAGATGTAAATGAGCAGGCAGGACTGAAAGGCTATGAGCTCACCGTACAGAAGAAGGTTCCTCTGGTTATTATGGAACCGGTAAAGGGAGGACTGCTGGCAGGCTTCTCTGAGGATATCAATGATAAGTTCCATGCCTTAGATGCAAAAGCAAGCGTAGCCTCCTATGCTTTGCGCTGGGTTGGTTCTCTTCCCAACGTAAAAGTCATTCTCAGCGGAATGACCACAATGGAACAGGTGGATGACAACCTTGCAACCTTTGAGAACTTTGTTCCCTTAAGTGACAAAGAGCAGGCAGCTATCCAGGAAGTGGTGGAAACACTGGAGGCCTGTGTACAGAATGGCTGTACCGGATGCCGTTACTGCATGCCCTGCCCTGCAGGAGTCAATATTCCCGGATGCTTTAAGGTCTGGAATAATTACCATATTTATCAGAATTTTGATGCAATGTCCCGGGAATGGAACGACATGCCGGCATCGGAGAAACCTGATCATTGTATGAAGTGTGGGAAGTGTGAGAAGGTCTGCCCCCAGAAGTTAAAGATCCGTGAGGATCTGGAAAAGGTGTGGGCAGAGCTGGGAGACAAATAAAGAACATATAACAGCAGAGGATGATAAGAATATAGGGAGGATGAATGGTGATTCATCCTCCCTATATGCATAGGAAACAGATGAAATTTTTATTAGCCGCATTAAATGCAAAATATATACATTCCAATCCGGGCTTATACAGTATGCGTGCCTGTGTTCCGGAAGCGGAGAGAGAGCATGTGGAAATCGCAGAGTATACCATCAACCACCAGGAGGAGGACATTCTTGCAGACCTGTATCAGCGTCAGCCGGACGCGGTGGGATTTTCCTGCTATATCTGGAACTGGACCATGATTCAGGATGTGCTGGTGGAATTCCATAAGCTGATGCCCCAGGTTCCCATCTGGATCGGAGGGCCGGAAGTCTCCTATGATGCCGTGGAGATTTTACAGAAGTATCCCCAGATCACCGGCGTGATGGTCGGGGAAGGGGAGGTTACCTTCCGGGAAGTGCTGGAAACCTATCTGTCAGGAGGAGATCCCATCGGTCTTCCGGGAACGGTCTGCCGCAGCCTGGAGGGGGAAATTGTCACGGGAAAGCCCAGACCTCTCACCGATATGACCACACTGCCCTTCCTCTATGGAAATCTGGAGGATTTCGCCAGCCGGATTATTTATTATGAGACAGCCAGAGGCTGTCCCTATCGTTGCAGCTATTGCCTGTCCTCCATAGATAAGCAGGTACGCCTGCGGGATCTTTCGATGGTGAAGCAGGAACTGCAGTTTTTCCTGGATCACAGAGTCCGCCAGGTGAAACTGGTGGATCGGACCTTTAACTGCAACCGGGAGCATGCCTTGGAAATCTGGCGCTATCTGGAAAAACATGACAACGGTGTCACCAATTTTCACTTTGAGATTGCGGCAGAAATTCTGGATGAGGAAGAGATGGAAGTACTGGGACGGCTTCGTCCGGGACTGGCTCAGCTGGAAATCGGGGTGCAGTCCACCAATCCCCGGACTTTACAGGCAATTCAACGGCCTATGCAGTTGGAACGGCTGCAGCAGGTAGTCAGCAGACTTCATGGGGGGCATAACATTCATATCCATCTGGATCTCATAGCAGGTCTGCCCTATGAAGATTATGAAAGCTTTCAGAATTCCTTTAATCAGGTATATGGGATGAATCCGGAACAGCTGCAGCTGGGGTTCTTAAAAGTTCTCAAGGGATCCCCCATGCATGAGCGGGCTGAGGAATTTGGAATAAATTACACAGAAAAACCGCCTTATGAAGTGTTATACTCGAAATGGCTCACCTATGCGGAGCTTCGCAGGCTGAAAAAAATTGAGGAAATGGTGGAAATCTATTACAACAGTAACCAGTTTGTACACACACTGGGCAGACTGGAGACAAAGTTTTCCACACCCTTTGCACTTTATGAACAGCTGTCCGGATTTTATGAACGCAACGGATATTTTGTCCGGACACCGGCGAGAAGCTATCGGTATGATGTACTGTTTGCTTTTGCCGTAGAGCAATGTCCGGGAGAAGAGGAACGATTCCAGGATCTGCTGTTACATGATATGTACAGCAGGGAAAATTTAAAGAAAAGGCCGGATTTTTCCCCGGAAGAAAGACTGACGCCATCACAGAGAGAGTGCCTTCGCGGGTTTTTCAAAAAAGAGGAGGAAAGTCCCCGGATGCTTTCCGCTTACACAGAGTACAATGCCAGACAGATGGAGCGCATGACCCATGTGGAGCCTCTCTATGGGAAAATGATTTTGTTTGATTACAGGGAAAGAGACCCGCTGACAGGCAATGCCCGGGAGGTGGAACTGCCATGCTGACTACATACCTTTCTGTTGACATCGAAACCACAGGACTGGATCCCCGGATGGATAAAATCATCCAGATCGGAGCCCTGCGGGTCAGGGACGGCGAAGTGACGGATACCTTCCAAACTTATGTAAATCCCGGACGGAAAATCAGTGAGCGGATCACCGAGCTTACCGGGATTAGGGATAAGACAGTGGCGGATGCGCCTGTTATCGGGGATGTCTTACCGGAATTCCTGACATTTGCAGGGGAGGAGGTTCTGCTGGGACATCATGTAATCTTTGATTATTCCTTTCTGAAAAGAGCAGCGGTAAATGAGGGGTATCCCTTTGAGCGGCAGGGAATGGATACCCTGAAGATTGCCAGAAGATTTCTTCCGGAATTGGAGAGCCGCAGTCTCCCCTTTCTCTGTAAGCATTATGGGATTTCGCACCGTGCCCATGATGCCCTGGAGGATGCCTGCGCCACTATGGAGCTTTATCACCGGCTGTGTCAGGACTTCCCGGTGGATGCGGAGTATAAACCGGAACAGCTGATTTACAAGGTAAAAAAAGAGACGCCGGTTACACAGCGCCAAAAAGAGCGGTTGTATGCTTTGATAGACAAGCATAAACTGGATGTGGACTATAATGTGGAAATGCTGACCCGCAATGAGGCCAGCCGTTTTACAGATAAGATTCTTGCAGAGTACGGACGATAGGCTCCCGGTTCAGGGAGCGGAGCTGCTGGGCGGTCTGAAGCAGGGAACGGATTCCCTGGGTATTGCCCGAGGAACGATAATAATCGGCCAGCGCGTAGTAGGTGCGGCGCACATCGGTGCCGGTCCGGACGGCAAATTCCATCAGGATAACAGCCTGGGCTTCATAGCCGGCACTGAGCAGGAGCTCCGCCCACTTTTGCAGGGTACGTACAAGTAAGGTATAATTCTGGTCGTACTGTGTCAGAAGATTGATATTGGGCGCACCGTATTCCAGTTTTAAATCCGTGTTGGTATAGCCGGTGAAATTGACGATTTTTTCCTGAGAGAGGTGCTGGATGGTATGGATACAGTCTGCAACCTCCTCGTCCTCTGCGAGAAGCCCGGTGGGAAAGGACTCCAGAGGGACGGTAATATAATTTAACTGATCCAGGGGCTGACGGCGTACCAGGTTGGCGCGGCGTTCTCTGTCCCAAAAGTTTTCCTCCTGTTTTGCTGCCTTCCTGCTGTTTTTCCGGAACAGACTGTTTAACAGGAGGCAGAGGATGATGGTGCTTGCCAAAAAAGGGAAATTCATTTATAATATCCTTTCGATAAAGATTTAGAAAGAGCGAAAAGTAGGTGATTTTTGTTGTTTAATATGCATAGTTCCAAGACCAAAAGAATTCTTTCTTCTGTGATTATTGTCGTAGTTGTGCTTGCTATGTTAGTAACCACTCTAGCATATATGTTTTAGAAATTCAAGGTCGGGTAAATAAGAGGAAAAATTATGAGAAAATGGATCGGGAGCAGCGTAATAGCCGTGATTGCAGCGGCTTTGTTGGTAACCGGACTGCAGACGGACAAGGTGCAGGCCCAGGAAGAGGATTTCATAGCGGAGGGCGTTTACGCCGGAGAACTCGAGCTTT
This sequence comes from uncultured Lachnospiraceae bacterium, assembly GCA_934371505.1. Taxonomy (GTDB): domain Bacteria; phylum Bacillota; class Clostridia; order Lachnospirales; family Lachnospiraceae; genus UMGS2037. Next base: position 14,098 of record CAKRNW010000030.1, on the reverse strand, counting down.
CCGGAATGACCGTTTCCCAGGCAAAGGATACCGTACAGACCTATGTGACGGCATTAGGTGAGAAACAGATCACACTGATGGCAGTACAGGGAAATGAGGTAACGATACCGGCATCGGAGCTTCAGTTAAACTGGGCAAATCCGGAAATCATTGAAGAGGCAGTATCCCTTGGAAAAGAGGGAAGCCTTATTGCGCGGTACAAAGCCCACAAGGACTTACAGACGGAGAATAAAGTCTATCCGATTAAGGTAGAAATCAATCAGGGAACCTTAAAAAGCCTTTTGGAGGAGCAATGTGCTTCTTTTGATATCCCCGCAGTCAATGCACATCTCACCCGCGTAGACGGAGCGTTTGTGATTGAAGATGGGCAGATTGGTTACAAGCTGGATGTGGATGCCTCCGTGCAGGCCGTGTCTGATTATATCCGGAATGCCTGGAATCATCAGGATGACAGCATTGATCTGGTGGTTATTATGGATGAGCCGGAGGGCTCTGCGGACACCCTGGCGAAAGTAAAGGATGTACTGGGAACCTTTACCACCAGTTACAAGTCCTCCAATGCCAACCGTTGTGGAAATATCGCCACCGGCTGTAAGCATATCAACGGAGCGACGATTTATCCCGGAGAGACCTTTTCTGTTGGGGAGGCAGTGACTCCTTTCAGCGTGGCCAACGGATATTATATGGCAGGCTCTTATCTCAATGGCCAGGTGGTAGACAGTCTGGGCGGAGGAATCTGTCAGGTATCCACCACCCTTTACAATGCAGTATTGCTGTCGGAGCTGCAGGTGGATGAGCGTTATAATCATTCCATGATTGTCAGCTATGTGGATCCTTCCGCGGATGCGGCCATTGCCTGGGATTCCGGCAAGGATCTGAAATTTACCAACAACACGGACTACCCCATTTATATTGAGGGAATCACGGAGAATAAAACCATTACCTTTACCATTTATGGGGTGGAGACCAGACCGGCCAACCGTAAAATCCGTTTCGAGAGCGTAGTGCTGGAGAAAAACGTACCGGCGGAGGAGAAGATCTTTGCCGATGCGTCCAAACCCATCGGATTTGTGGCTACACAGTCTGCCCATATCGGCTATAAGGCACAGCTGTGGAAAGTCGTTACTGTGGACGGCGAACAGACGGAGCGCACGCAGATCAACAGCAGCAGCTACAAAGCAACGCCCAGACAGGCAACAGTGGGAGTAGCCACAGGCGATCCCAACGCATATAATCATATGATGGCGGCGATTGCCACCGGAAGCATCGATCAGGTAAAGGCGACTGCAGCGGCTATTCAGGCAGCACAGCAGGCGGCAGTGCCCCTTCCTGCCACAGGAGAACAGACTCCGGCTGTGACGGAAACGCCTACAGATGCCGGTGGAGCAGCCCAATAAGGATGAACCGTAAGGTTCAGAGATGGACAGAGATATGAAACCAGGAAACGTGACAGGGAATGTGGAGACACGTTCCATTCACAAACAGATAAAAACGGCAAAACGTGTGAAAAAAACAGGCGCAGGGGATTTCTGCGCCGTCTTTGCGTCCTCCTGCGTCTACCAGCAGGGGAAATGCCGGCACTTTTCTGTTTATGACATCCTGGACAGAACCCTGCAGACGGCAGTGGATCAGGCAGCTGTTGCCGGCATGGAGATGAAAGAAACAGACCTTCAGCTCCTTCTTCCCATGGAGACACCGGAGGACACACTGCGCCGTCTGGTGCGCCGCATGGATGAAAACTGCGCCAAAGCCGGGCTACCTCTGGGACAGGTAAACGCCCGGGTATGTCCGGGAGTCAGTGAGGTACTGCTCCAGATTACCATTGGCGGCGTGTGCAGAAGCAGCTTTGCAGTCGCGGGCAGGCCGGAGGAACAGGATCTGATCGTGGCGGGCTTTTGCGGTGCTGAGGGAAGCATGCTTCTGGCATATGAGAAAGAGGAACAGCTGCGGACCCGATATCCGGTGCGTATGATACAGGCAGCACAGAAACTGACGGAAGAATTAAACTGGATTCCGGAGGCTGCAACCGCCGTTTTGTCCAATCATTGTCTGGGGCTGACAGCCGGAGAGGGAGGAATTTTCAAAGCTCTCTGGAATCTGGCCGAGGAGACAGGGGTTGGACTTTCCGTAAATCTAAAAGCACTTCCGGTACGGCAGGAAACCATTGAGATCTGCAATTTCCTGGATGTAAATCCCTATGAGCTTTTATCCGGGGGAACGCTGGTCATGCTTTCCAAAGATGGCCCGGCCATTGTGGAAACGCTGGGAGAGAAAGGAATTGCCGCTGCGGTGGTGGGACACACCATGCAGGGACATGACCGTATGATCGTGAATGAAGAGGAAACAAGATATCTGGAGCCGGGCAGGACGGATGAGCTTTATCGCGCTTTTGCCCCGGTATAAAGGGAAAGGTTTGGGTATTGTTATGAGAGAAGAATTATTGCGTATTATTGAGAAAAACAGCCGTATGGATCTGAAGGAACTGGCTGTGATTCTGGGAGTGACGGAGATTGATGTGGTCAATGAGCTGGCGGCTCTGGAGGCAGAGGGAATCATCTGTGGCTATCACACCCTGATCAACTGGGAGAAAACCAGTGTGGAGAGAGTCAATGCGCTGATTGAGGTACGTGTGACACCTCAGCGCGGACAGGGCTTTGACAGTGTGGCGGAGCGCATTTACAAGTATCCGGAGGTACATGCAGTTTATCTGATTTCCGGCGGTTATGATCTGCTGGTAACCCTGGAGGGAAAGACCCTGAAACAGGTTTCCACCTTCGTTTCCGAGAAACTTTCCACCCTGGATCAGGTTTTGAGCACCGCGACCCATTTTATTCTGAAAAAATACAAAGATCACGGTACCATCCTGGCTGAGGAGGAGGATCTGAGAGAGAAGGTGACTCCCTGATGAGAAACCCACTTTCCGATAAAGTAATTGAGATTAAACCCTCCGGCATCCGCAAATTTTTTGATATCGTCAATGAGATGGAGGATGCCATCTCCCTGGGCGTGGGTGAACCGGACTTTGATACACCCTGGCACATCCGCGATGAGGGTATTTACTCCCTGGAAAAGGGGCGTACCTTCTATACCTCCAATTCCGGTCTGAAAGACCTGAAAAAAGAAATTGCAGCCTATATGCTGCGAAGCCAGGGAGTCCAGTATGACTATAATCATGAGATTTTCATCACGGTAGGAGGCTCGGAAGCAATTGATCTGGCATTGCGTGCCATGCTCAATCCCGGGGATGAGGTGTTGATTCCCCAGCCCAGCTATGTATCCTATGAACCCTGTACCGTACTGGCGGACGGCGTTCCTGTTTTTATCAATCTGAAAGAGGAAAATGAGTTCCGCCTTACCGCCGGGGAACTGCGGGATGCCATTACAGACAAAACCAAGATTCTGATTCTCCCGTTCCCCAACAATCCTACCGGAGCCATTATGGAGAAGGAAGATCTGGAGGCTATTGCCGAGATCGTCGTGGAAAAAGATCTCTATGTCATTTCCGATGAGATCTATGGGGAGCTGACCTATAAAGGAAAACATGTCTCCCTTGTGTCCTTGCCGGGCATGAAGGAGCGCACCATTCTGATTAACGGATTTTCCAAGGCTTATGCCATGACCGGCTGGCGTCTGGGCTATGCCTGCGGACCACGGGTTATTATGGATCAGATGCTGAAAATCCATCAGTTTGCCATTATGTGTGCCCCCACCACCAGCCAGTATGCCGCAGTGGAAGCTCTGAAAAACGGAGACGAGGATGTGCAGGAGATGCGGGAGGCGTACAACCAGAGGAGACGCTATCTGATGCATGCCTTTAAGGAGATGGGACTGGAGTGCTTTGAGCCCTATGGAGCCTTTTATGTATTTCCCAGCATTAAAGAGTTTGGCATGACCAGCGATGAGTTTGCTACCAGACTGCTGCAGGAGGAAAAGGTGGCAGTGGTTCCGGGAACGGCATTCGGTGACTGCGGAGAGGGCTATCTGCGCATTTCCTATGCGTACTCTCTGGAGAACCTGAAACTTGCCTTAGGCCGCCTGTCACACTTTATCCGGCGGCTTCGGGAGGAAAAGGAAAACCAGTGACATGAACATTGTATTACATCAGCCGGAAATCCCGGCAAATACCGGAAATATAGGCAGAACCTGTGTGGCTGCAGGTGCTGCGCTTCATCTGATCGAGCCCTTGGGCTTTCATCTGGATGAGAAAAGCATCAAACGTGCCGGAATGGACTACTGGCCGAAGCTTAACGTGACCCGCTATGTGGATTTTAACGAATTCAGGGAGCAGCATCCCGGCGCAAAAATCTGGATGGCCACCACAAAGGCGCACCGGGTTTACACGGATGTGGAGTTCGGGCCGGATGACTTTATTATGTTTGGCAAGGAGAGTGCCGGAATTCCCGAGGAAATCCTGGTGGATTATGAGGACACCTGTATCCGCATTCCCATGCTGGATGATATCCGTTCCCTGAACCTGTCCAATTCTGTGGCAATCGTGCTCTATGAGGCATTGCGGCAGAATCATTTTTCCAACATGCAGCTGCAGGGAGAACTGCACCGTCTGCATTGGAATCAGGAACAGTAGGACGATGAAAAGGGAGAAATTATGAGAAAATTTACCAATGTAGCCAAGAAGACATTTACCGCGGTATTATGTGCCTGCCTGTTTTTTAACACAGGACTTACCGCCCTGGCAGAGGAGAACACCGGTGAGCCGGAGGCAGAACCTCTCACCACGGCACCGGCTTTGACGGTGACACCGGTGGAACTGACTTTGACCAACGGACAGTTCACCGTGACCCAATCCCTCGCATCTGCAGAACAATCAGAAGTAGGGAAGGCGGTGGAGCAGATCAATACACAGCTGCTTCAGATACCCTGCAGTGGCCCATCCTTTGCCTATGCAGGAGCCGATGGGGATGAGGCAGCAGCGGATCTTTACTATCGATATGACGGAGATGTCATTTATCAGATCAACGAAGAGGCTGTAGCTTATCTGGCACGGTATATCCGGGATGCACAGCTGGCAGAGGAAGCAGAATTGGCGTTTCAGACCTTACAGGCCACACCGGATCTGGATGCCGATACCCTCACCGGCGGTCAGTATGCCATGGAATGTGCCCAGGTGTCTGCCATCAATGATGCCATGACCTACACGAGAACGCCGGAAGGAGTCAATCAGGTAACCATGCGGATTTCCGCCCGTTATCTTACGGCCTATCCGGTGGATGGAATAGAACAGCCGGTTACTTATGTATTGGCGGGGGAGTCTGCCACCGATTACCACGGAAGTACGCTGGACCGGGTCACCAACCTGAAACTGGCATCCCGCTCTTTAAGCGAACGGGTGGTAAAGGCAGGAGAAAGTGTTTCCTGTAGTACGATCTTTGGTCCCCGCACTTTAAAGAATGGTTACCGCATGGCTCCCCAGTTTATTAACGGAAAGAAAGCGGATGGCGTGGGCGGAGGAATCTGCCAGGTTTCCACTACCATCTACCAGGCTCTGATGAATGCCGGGGTGACTGTTACCAGGAGACATCCCCACAGCCAGAAGGTGGACTATGCGGAGCGTGGAATGGATTCTGCAATTTCCCAGGGCTACAAGGATCTGATTTTCCGCAATGATTATATGCAGCCCATTTACATACAATCCCAGGTGCAGGATGCGGATGTAACCTGTAAAATCTATGTGGCTGCGTCGGATGCCGGAACAACCCGGTACAAGCTTTGGGCTGTGGATACCGGGAAACTCACGGCGGATACCTATCTGACCACCTATGTGGACGGAGTGGAGACCCAGACCCGCTACGTGGACAGCTCCCGCTACTACCGATAAACCGGGATATGGATGAATATGAAAGCTGAACAATTTATAGAGGTTTACAGACCGCATATGTCAGAATACTGTTCCGCAGTGATTGATGCCGGAGGGGAACTTCATGCCTGCAAGGTCAGTCATCTTCGGACAATGATAGAACTTTATGGAGATCCGGAGATTCTTTCCCAAATTCCGGAGGGAAAATCTCCCTTATTCTGGCTGGTTATCCGTCTGGGATGCGTGCTGGTAGACTATGAAAATCAGGTATACAGTGAAAAGATCAATCCGCTGCAGGAGCATGCATTAAAACTCCTGGAGGAAAAGGGACTGATTAAGAAGAATCGGAAAGACATTCATGGAAACTGCTAAGGAGAGGTATGGCGATGATGAAAACACTGGGGTATTATAATGGAAACTACGGACCGTTGGAAGAGATGATGGTTCCGATGAATGACCGCGTCTGCTATTTCGGGGATGGCGTCTATGAAGCCACATTGGCTCACAATCATAAGATCGCCTTTCTTGATGAGCATGTGGACCGCTTTTTCCGCAGTGCGGGAATGATCCGGATCGAACTGCCCTTTACAAAAGAGGAATTAAAGGAAAAGCTATATGAAATGGTGGAAAAGGTAGAGGGAGAACATTTGCTGGTATACTGGCAGCAGACCCGGGGAACCGCCATGCGTTCCCACGCATTTCCCAAAGGGGATGTGCCTTCCAACCTCTGGATTATGATCAAGCCTGCGGCAGACCGGGATTATTCCAAGCGGATTGCACTGACAGAGATGGAGGATACCCGTTTCCTTCATTGCAATATTAAGACGCTGAATCTGATTCCCAGTGTGATGGCAGCGCAGAAAGCGGAGGAGGAGGGCTGCTATGAATGCGTATTCCATCGGGGAGAAGTGGTTACCGAGTGTGCCCACAGCAATATTTCCATCCTGAAGGACGGAGTGTTCCGCACCCATCCCAACGACCGGTATATTTTGCCGGGAATTGCCAAAGCACATCTGATCAAGGCCTGCGAAGCCCTGCATATTCCGGTGGATGAAACCGCTTTTACCCTGACGGATCTGGTACAGGCCGATGAAGTCATCGTGTCCAGCTCCACCAATATCTGTTCCGTGGCAGACCTGTGGAAGGGACAGCCCATTGGAGGAAAAGCGACTGCCCTGGCAGAAAAAATCCAGAATTATGTGATTGATGAATTTAACGAATACTGCAGATAATCCGCGGGAGGGAAATCAATGATGAAAAGCTTTGGAGCCAGCAAGCAGAACATACTGGAAAAGTATGATACGTTGACTTCGGTAGAGAGAACCGTTGCGGATTATTTTCTGAAGAATGAGAGAGAGATGGAATTCTCTTCAAAGAATATCTCCAATGTACTGCATGTATCGGAGGCAACCTTATCCCGCTTTGCCAAGAAATGTGGCTATAAGGGCTATCGCGAATTTATCTTTGATTATGAAAAAGAACTGAAAATTGAAATGCAGGAGCAGGGAGTCAGCGCACTGACCCGCAAGGTGCGCAAAACCTACGAAAGACTGATGGAGGAAAGCTTTCAGCTTCTGGATGAGCGGAAGGTGGAGAAAGCAGCAGTATTGATGAGTACCCACTCCCGGGTATTGGTTTGCGGAATGGGAAGCTCCGGCTACGCGGCCAGAGAATTCCAGCTGCGGTTTATGCGCCTGGGAATGGATATTCAGGCAATGACCGATTCCCAGATGATTCAGATGAGCGGAGCAATTATGAACGAACAGACTCTGCTGATTGCCATAACCCTCAGCGGAAAAACAACAGAGATCCTTGAGGTGGTGCGGGCTGCCGGGGAAAAGGGAGCTAAGGTGATTCTGATCACGGCCAGCAAGGACACGGCACTGCTAAGCAGATGCGATCTGGTGTTTCCTGTGGCGTCCGCCAAAAATCTGGATGCCGGCATCCTGATTTCACCACAGTTTCCCATTCTGGTACTGGTAGATGTGCTTTATGCCTACTACTTTGAACATGATCCTCAGACCAAACTTCACAATTATTATGAAACCGTGGCAGCCATAAAACGAAAATTGTCAACTTGACAATCGAAATAAGGTTGACAAATGACCCCTCTGTGTTATACTGAATGGCGAAATGTTATCAAAATAAACACAGAGAGGTTAACAATCAAGATGAAACAAACAGACAAAAAATTGACCACCTACCAGATGATAACCTGTGCCTTGATGGCAGCCATTATGTGTATTCTCGGACCGATTTCTATTCAGATCGGACCGGTTCCCATTTCCCTGACCATGGTTGCGGTATTCCTTGCCGTATTTGTCTTGGGAACGAAATTCGGATGCCTGAGTTACGTGATCTATTATTTGCTGGGATTAGTGGGACTTCCGGTATTTTCCGGCGGAGCAGGCGGTCTGGGCAAGGTGGCAGGACCCACCGGCGGTTATCTCATTGGTATGTTTTTTATGGCTCTGATTGTAGGGCTGTTCCTTAAGAAATTTCCCAATCACTGGTATATGATTCTTGTGGGAATGATCGTAGGAGATGCTGTCAATTATGTGTTTGGAACAGCGTGGTTCGTCATCTCCACCCAGAGTACCGTGCAGTATGCCCTGGAGGTCTGCGTATTACCCTTTATCCTGGTAGACTTAATCAAGATGGTATTTTCCCTGATCGTAGGTATGGCTGTGCGCAGGCAGTTAATCAAAGCCGGTCTTGCGTCATAGGGAAAGGCTTGTATATAATTCCAATGCCAGATCCTGCATGACCTTTTCATAGGCGGCAGTATCTACAGAATTCCCCAGCAGTGAGAGGATGAATGGTGTTTTGCCGTAGACGATGCCTGCATCGTTGGTGATGCCTTCATCTTCTCCTGTTTTATGGGCAATTTCCGGAGCATCTTCCAGGCGCTCCAGATAAAAAGGAATCTTACCGTTTACCTGCTGCTCCTTCAGAATGGAAAGCATTTCCCTGCTGGCAGCAGCGCTTACCAGCTCCTCGTGGTAAAGCATGGAAAAAAAACGCCCCACCTCGGCGGCAGTCACATAATTTTGCAATCCTTTCTTAGCACTCTCATAATCGAACATCTTACGGTTCAAAACGGATTTTTCAAAACCGTTCCGCTTCATAAAATCCTGGATATAGGGGATTCCTATCCTTTTACACAGCAGATTTGTGGCAACATTATCGCTGAATACGATCATCAGGCGGCACAGATCCATAACGGTCAATTCCACTCCCTCATGTAAGAAATATAAGGCACCGCTGGGTGGCACTTTGTCTGCTTCGTGAAGAACCACTCGTTCCTCCCGGGAAAGCATTCCCTGTTCCATCTGCTCAAAGGCTGCGGCCAGCACAAAGAGTTTGATCACACTGGCAGAGAGAAGGGCATCTTCTGCGTGCCAGGCAACGGCTTCGCCGGTGGAGAGATTCTCAAAATAACAGGCAGTCTGTCCCGGAAAATCCTTTAATCTGGCTTGAATGAAATCGGCGGCAGTAGTTTTTCCGGGAAATTGTTCTTTTGGAAAAGTATTCATTTCAGATACAGTATCCTTCCTTTTTATTGTGAAAGTAAACGACAGAAGCCATCGGGGGCACAGAACAATCACGAAAATGAATTCTAATTCGCCCAATCCCTTTGACTTTCCGTGGAAAGCATCCCTATAATTATGTCATAAAATCTGGCAAAGAACCAGCAGAAGTGTGAGAAAACCATGACAAAGTGCAAAAGCACTTGAAAATTTACAGATTATGGAAAGGAATGGTTATTAAAATGGAAAACATGAGAATTTACAGAGAAAAAGATTATAAGGCTGTAAGCCGTCGTGCAGCTAACCTGATTTCTGCACAGATCATTATGAAACCCGACTGCGTACTGGGTCTGGCAACCGGATCTTCTCCCATCGGTGCTTATGACCAGCTGGTAGAGTGGTATGAAAAAGGAGATCTGGATTTCTCCAAAGTAACCAGTGTCAACCTGGATGAGTACATCGGACTTACCGCTGACAACGATCAGAGCTATCACTATTTTATGAAGCATCATCTGTTCTCCAGAGTCAATATTGACATGGCAAACACCCATGTACCCAACGGTGTGGCAGCAGATATGAAAGCAGAGTGTGAAGCTTATGATGCATTCATCAGATCCGTCGGCGGAATTGATCTGCAGTTACTTGGTATCGGTAACAACGGACACATCGGATTTAACGAGCCCAGCAGCTGCTTTGAGCTGGGAACCCATATCGTAGATCTGACAGAGAACACCATCAAGGCAAACTCCCGTCTGTTTGAGAAAGAGGAAGATGTACCTCGTCAGGCAGTTACCATGGGTATCCGCAATATCTTACAGGCAGACAAGATCGTTCTGATCGCAACCGGCGAAGCAAAGGCAGAGGCCGTGAAGAAAACAGTTCTCGGACCGGTAACCCCTGAGGTTCCCGCATCCATCCTGCTGTTACATAAGAATGTATCCATCGTAGCTGATGATGCAGCCTTATCCCTGATTCCGGAAGAGTATTACAAATAAAAAGTATAAAAACGATCATTACCGGAACAGTACCGGCATCTATAGAATGAAAAATTACCCTAGGTCACTATCAGGCCCAGGGTAATTTTTTATTGTTCATTGTGTAGTTTAATTCGCATAAATAACAGGATATCCCGCTGATTCTGTTTATTTAGTCTGCAATAATAGTATAAAACCCGTTTCTCTTGTTCTGTCAAACTGGCATATCGACTCTGATTGTCAGATTGTGTGATAAATTCTAAATAATCATCCATATCGGACAAAGGAATACCATACGAAGAAGATGAAATATCAACCTTGTGTCCCAGAAGAGTATCTACTGAGACATGAAATAAATCAGCTAATTGACAAAGCATATCAGAAGGCGGTTGAATGCGTCCTGTTTCATAATGAGAATAAGTCTGGCGGCTGATATTCAGTCTTTGAGCTATCTCAGCCTGTGACATGTGAGATAGGGCACGCAATTCTTGTAAACGCTCCGGCAGGGAGTCACCATAGTTCTTTTCCAATCTTGTCTTCAATACAATTTCTCCTTCATTTCTTATAATCTCCTGAATTCATAGTATTAAAGCTTGAAAAAATATTTATAATAGCATATAATCGTATTACGCTATTATAAATAGCAATACAGGAGAAAGGAGGAGAACTCAAATGAAGAGATTTTCAATCAAGAAAAGCCTTGCTACAGTATTGGCAGCCTGCTTGGTTATTGGTTCTACCATGACCGTATGTGCAGCTCCTTCCAGTTCACAGGCTTCTGCATCATCAGGCGGCGCAGCAGCTGTTGTTACCACCACTCCCAGTCTGATGATTAACGGCGTGAAGGCTGTTTCTACCGTAAAGGGACTGTATGCTGCAAAGAGCGTACAGGGAGCAGTTGTTTTAACACCGCTTGCAGAATTAAAGGCAGCCTATGGCTTGGGCGCTGATCAGGCTCCGTATCTTATCATGATGGATACGGATACTAAGAAGAGCCATCTCGCAATGGACAGCTTAAATGCCGCCGCTGTAGCACTTGGCGCAACAATGGGTCCTGTAGTCAACATCAACCTTGGTGCTATGACTGCTGGTAAATTTGCCCCTCTTTCTGCAGATGGAGCAGATGTAGCATTTACCGTTGGACTTCCCACAAATTTTGTACAGGCAGATGCAAATTATGCAGTTATTTGTGTTCGCCAGGGTGGAGCAGTTTCTGTTTTATATGACTGTGATACCGATCCCAACACTGTTACCTTCAATATGAAGGGCGGTCTTGGATGTTATGCAATTGTAAAATACTAAGAAAATGCGCTACATACGAAGACCGGCGAGTTTTTCGCCGGTCATTCGCATGGTCTTACACTCGACAATCTTCGACAGGAAACACGGATTTATGAAATTGATAATTCAAATTCCATGCTACAACGAGGCAGAAACACTGGAGAGTACTTTGAATGATTTGCCAAGGGAACTAGATGGAGTTGATACAATTGAATACCTGATTATAGATGACGGCAGTACGGATAATACAGCGGAAGTAGCTCGCAGGTGGGGCGTACAACATATTATCAGATTTACACAGAATAAGGGGCTGGCAAGAGGCTTTATGACAGGTCTGGATGGATGCCTCAGAAATGGTGCGGATATTATTGTCAACACGGATGCAGATAACCAATATCAGGCACAGGATATACAGAGACTCATCCAACCGATTCTTGAGGGAAAAGCGGACATGGTAGTGGGAGCCAGACCCATTGATGAAACCGAACACTTTTCCTTTATCAAGAAAAAACTCCAGCATCTGGGGAGCTGGGCGGTGCGAATGGCATCGGGGACAGACATTCCGGATGCACCCAGTGGCTTTAGAGCCATGACAAGAGACGCTGCCATGCATATCAACGTAATCAATGATTACACCTATACCCTGGAAACCATTGTTCAGGCAGGAAGGGAGAAGATCCCCATTACCAGTGTGCCGATTCGGACCAATCCCGAATCACGGCCGTCCAGACTGTTTCATGGAATCTGGTCCTATGTCAAGAAATCCATGGTCATTATACTGCGGGCGTATATGATGTATCAGCCGTTAAAGTGTTTCACTTACTTATCCATGCCGCCGACATTGATTGGACTTGCAATCGGAATCCGTTTTTTAATCCTGTTCATTCAAGGAAGAGGAAACGGACACATACAGTCGTTAATTCTGGCATGTACGCTGATTATCATTGGCGTGCTTACCTTTATGATTGGTCTTGTATCCGATTTGATGGCATCCAATCGGAGAATCCTCACGGATACCCAGTATCATGTGAAACAGATGGAATATAAAAGAAACAGGGATGAACATGAGTTGGACTTTAAAAATACGCGATGCAGCACAAGGGCGACGCAGATGGAAACACATGAGAAAAGCATTGCCAGCGGAACGGTATCTTTTTTTCCCGGAAGATGATAAAGAGATTACCCATTGGGGAATCCAGCTGCTACCGGAGTACATTCGGCTGAACGCATATAAACATGTGATAGCCTTTTGCAAAGGTAAAGAGACCTGTGAGAAATTACAGGAGTTATCTTTACACGGTTTGGAAGCGTTTGTCCTCTCTGAAATAGAAATGGAAGAATTTGCAAGCTATTATGCACTGGTCAATCAATCATCCAGGTGGACTTTTGTTTCTGTGACCTGTCCTTATGATACGGGAGCGGTAAACATGGCAGGAAGAAAAGGATTTACGAAGAAAGATATTGTAATTTATGACATCTACAAACTTGCGTAAAACGCTTTATAACGGAGCCCGGTGGTTTCTAAATCAGGTGATACGCAGATACATACCCTTTTACTCTGCGTGTGTGTCAGCTTTTATTGGAAGGACAATCATTTGTCTGTTACGCAGAAAATATGGAAAGCGGACACATATATTATTTTCCAGAGGTGCTACAGGAGATATCTATTTACAGGCAATGCTGTTTGAAAACTGGCTGCGGGAGAATCATGTAAAGCAATATCTGATTGTAGGAGATGCCAGACAGATGGGGGCAATTATGAAACTTTTCCCAGGTGTCTCTTTCTATTATGTAAGAGGGTACTTCTCACTCTGCATTGAAAAAGCATTTATGCTATGGGGAGGTCAGGAACTGGAAATGACCATTCTGTTTCCATGGACCTACAGCCTGTATGTCAATCGTTGCAGAGTACGAATGGTACCGCCTTTTACCTTTATGGATACCTATCAATGGTATGTGTTTCATCTTCATGAAAAGGCAGCCTTACGGCTGCCCAGCTTTCCTGAGATACCATTTCAGATATGGAAGGAACATGGGGTGATTGCCGGGAAGACCGTCATTATTTCCCCGGAGGCCAATTCCGTAACGGGATTGAGAGTGTCCTTTTGGAATGAACTGATTCTGGAGTTGAGAAAAAAGGGATATCAGGTTTTTGTATGCAACAAAGATACAAAAGGATATCAGGCTGAGCGGCTGTTTTTCACTTATGAGCAGGGAAAATCCCTGTTAGAGTATGCCGGCTGTTTTCTCGGAATCCGCAGCGGCTTATGCGACATTATCTCCACAGCCAGATGCCGCAAAGTCATTTTGTATCCAGCGGTGGGAAAGGGTCTGGACTATAACCATCATAGGTCAGAAATAGATTTTTGTGGATTAAACGTGATGGGGCTGACGGCAGCTGGAGAGGACTTGATTGAGATTGATTCTGTTCTGATGCGGAATATCACACAGAAAAAGAGCGATATTTGCAGCTCATCGGAAAAAGAATATGAGTATGA
>CAKRNW010000029.1 GCA_934371505.1 uncultured Lachnospiraceae bacterium | reverse complement strand
TGAAAGCAGAAGAAGTAATTGAGGAAGTGACTGTGCTTTGCAGGAAATTTCATGCAAAAAAAGTGATTTTATATGGTTCGAGGGCAAAGGGGACTGCCAGAGAGCGCAGTGATATTGACATTGCGGTAACCGGTGTGGAGGATTTCGACGCACTGGCGGAGGCGGTGGATGATTTACCCACATTGTACAGCGTGGATTTATTAAATCTGGATACTTGTAGAAATCAGTTGTTATTGGAGGATATTAAGCAGTATGGACGAGAAATTTAGAAGACGTTTTCAGTCTTTTTGTAATTCCCTTGACGCACTGGCGGAGGCAAGGCAGCGGGATTTATCGGATTCCTTTGTTCTCAGCGGAACCAGTGCCAAATTCAGCATTACTTTTGATTTGGCATGGAAGGTGATGAAAGATATCTTAGTTCAGTATTATGCCATTACCGGTTTTGTGACCGGTTCACCCAGAGAAGTTCTCCGTGAGTCCTTCAAAGCGAATCTGATTTCTGATGACACCTGGATGGAAATGTTAAAAGTCAGAAATGAACTGGCGCATGACTATGATGGTGATATTGTAAAATCCTATTGCAACACCATTGTAGAGAAATACATTGATTTGTTTTATGATTTTGAAAAAAATGTGCAGGAGCTTTTATAAAACATCTTTTCTTCTCGCGATTTCGTGATAAAATAAGCATTAAAAAACAAAGCTTCAACAAGAAAAGGCAAAACACATGATAGAAAAAATGTTTTATAAACAACGGGAGGAGTTTGAGGTTTCGGCTGCGAAACGGGATCAGGAGCTGGAATTCCCGGAGGCTGTGATTGAGACAAAGGATATCCGGTGCAGTGAGGATGACTGCGATGCCCATCGCCTGGATATGTTCCGTCCTGCAGGACGGGAGCAGGAGGTGCTGCCTGTGATTGTGAATATCCACGGCGGCGGACTGCTTTTAGGCAATAAGGAATTCAACCGCTTTTACTGTGCAAAGCTGAGTAAACTTGGATTTCTGGTGTACAGCCTGGAGTACCGGCTGGTGCCGGACTGCACCTTCTTTGACCAGCTTTCCGACATTTCTCTGGCGATGGATTTTGTCAAAGAACGGATTGCTGACGATAAAGGGGATATTTCCCATGTTTATGCCTGTGCAGACAGTGGCGGCGGATGTCTTTTGACCTATTTCGCTGCCATGCAGAAAAATCCGGAGCTGGCGGCAGCTGCCCATGTGACTCCATCAGATTTACCTCTGCGGGCGCTGGGGCTGATTAGTGGCATGTTCTACACCAACCGTTTTGACAAAATCGGACTGTTCCTGCCCAAGTATCTTTACGGAAAGCATTATAAAAAAGAGGCGTTTGCACCTTATGTAAACCCGGAGCATCCCGGCGTTGCAGGCTCCCTGCCGCCCTGCTATCTGGTGACCAGCAAGAATGATCATTTACAACGCTATACTCTGAATTTTGCCAAGGCGCTGGCAAAATACCATACACCATACAGGTTGCAGAATTTCCCGAAAAATCCGCAGTTGCCCCATGCATTCAGCGTCTTTTTCCCTTTTCTGGAGGAAAGTGACCAGTCCATGGCAGCCATGGTGGAGTTTTTCAGGAAATATTAAAGAAAGCTGCATAAAGCCGCCTGGCGGCTATCGTCTAACGTAAAAACCGGGGGATGTGAAGAAAATCTTCACATCCCCCGGATCACATTTCGTTATTACTGTGCATCTCTTAAAGTGCGGTACAGTTCTGCTCTGGTTAAATACTGATAAGGATAGACATAAAAAACATTTAAAATATTAAAGGTAATTGAACCAAGAATCAACCAGCCCAGGAAGGAAAGATCCAGAACGAAAGCGTCCCATTTATTTCCCGTCATCATTGCCTTACTCTTTGCAAAAGCCTCCTCCCTGCTCATGTCCGGGTTCTCAGCCAGCAAATACGGAATCATCATGTATTCGTAGTCTTTGACGATACCGGGAATGATGAACAGCAGACTCCACAAGGCAGTAAACAGTGTTTTCATAAACATGATGCCGCCGATGTGGGCATAGCCATTTCTGAAGGAAAAGCCTACTTCATCAATCTGGGGATTATCCTGCTCCTGGGATTTAATAAAGAACCGCTCACATCCTACTTCAATGGGGTTCCACACCAGAATGGTCAGTACCAGGTTGATAATAACGCCGGTAAGGATGATAATGGAAATTGCGCCCAGCATAATCCCCAGCACTGTCGGGTCAAGAATCGCTGCTGAACCGCCTGCTTCCTCAATTTTCTGCTTGGCTTCCCGTCCTGCACTGTAACTTCCTGCGTTCATTACAACGCCCAGAATCAGACCCACAATGACACATTTCCAGTAATTCTGTTTCAGTATAACTTTTGATTTTTCTTTTAACTCTGCTCTAGTCCACATAAGTTTTCTCCCTTATTTCGGTATTTTAATTACCGGGTTCCGCCTTCCACTCCTGTACCTGTTCACGAATCCAGTCGCATAAAGGCTGTACTCCTTCTCCCGTTTTAGCACAAATAGGGAAAATCTTCAAGTCCGGATTCCGCTTGTGAGCGTATTCCTGCACTTTATCCATATCAAAGTCAAAATAGGGCATCACATCAATTTTATTGATAATCAGTGCGTCACACACCTGGAAAATCAATGGATACTTCAACGGCTTGTCGTGTCCCTCCGGCACAGATAAAATCATCATGTTTTTCACTGCTCCGGTGTCAAACTCTGCTGGGCAGACCAGATTTCCCACATTTTCCAGGATTGCCAGGTCAATGCCCTGGGTTCCCAGTTCCCGTAGCCCCTGTCTGGTCATATCCGCATCCAGGTGGCACATGCCGCCGGTGTGTAACTGAATGACCTTGGCATCGGTGGCGTCCGCCACCTTCCACGCATCCACATCGGAATCAATATCCGCCTCCATCACACCAATGTTCATTTCCTTGGATAGACGGTTGATGACCTGGATCAGGGTGGTGGTTTTACCGCTGCCCGGTGAGGACATCACATTAAGCAGGAAGGTTTTTTCCTCTTTCAGTTGGTTGCGAAGCTTCGCCGCATCTTCGTCATTGCTGGCGAAGATGCTCTGCTTTACTTCAATAATTTTCATATCAGACATAATTTTTCCTTTATTTCACTTCTGCACGTTCCAGTGCCTCTTTGTAGTATTTGAACTCGGTGAAAGCCTCCCCTGTGTAAGGATTGTTCTTTTTCTTAACGGAGGTTCCTACAATGTATGCAAGTGCAATGATGTTTACAACCAGAGCCAGTGCGCTCATGATGGTCATAGCGGTGGGGTCTGCATTGATGGAGGTGCCAGCCTGAATTGCGCTCATGCCCTCAGCGCCGCCTACATACTGTCTGGTCAGCGTTGCCCATTTCGTTGCTGCGGTACCATCTAAGAAGGTTTCCTGGAACAGAGGCACAACCTGTGCAAACATACACCAGATTGCCAGAGTGTTGGCACGGTTCATAATCCAGCCGCCCTTGTTCCAGCACAGTGCTGCGATGGTGGGAGCCAGAAGCAGAGCCACGCCGCAGAACCAGGAATGGGTCGGCAGGTTGTTGTAGGTGTAAGTAAAGTTCCAGATATCGTAAACCAGGATGTAAACCCAGATCATATCCGGCCAGATCATGTCCTTTTTGTCTTTGGAGGAGTAAACCTTCCACCAGCCGGTCATACAGAAAATGTTCAGGATGCCGGCAATACCGTTCATGATGTTATGCCAGCCGCCATAGAGCCAAACGCCCTCGGAGGACTGCCACCAGCAGTACCAGCCTTTGATGGCAGACTCAAAATCACTGCAGACAGCAATCATAATGTTGATGGCTACGATGACAAAGGGGAACGCCTTAAACCAATGGGTTTTGCCGATGCCCCACTCGTATTTAATCATCATAAAGCCGATACATCCTGCCAGAGCCGCATAGAGTTTCGCATAGTGGAACCAGCCGTTCATGTACATATAGGTGCTGTTGTTCAAAGCCCATGCTGCACCGGATTTTGCTCCGATTGCAATGGCGATAAAATAGATGGTAAGAATCGCAGGAACGACACCGAAAACAATCAGTCCTCCCACTTTGGTGCGTCTTGCCACTTCGTTTAAAAGAATTAATCCCAGTAATACAACCAGCATCATCACCCACTGGTAAACTGCATTACTTCCATAAACATGAAATAACATATGTCATTTCTCCTCTCTCATAAATCGTTTATCTTATGTAGGGAAACTAGGGCTAACCTGCCTCGATTTCCCTGATGCTGCACTCATTTCCTTTCACCAGCCAGGTTTCCTCACTGCCACAGTAGGGGCATTTCTTTCCATATTTAATGGTCTCGTAGTTCTGCTCACAGCTGTCACAGCGGGTCACCGCAGGCAGCGTCTCAATAACCAGTTCCGCCTCCTCCAGAAGGGGAATCCGCTTCCGGTAGTAGTTCCAGCAGTCGGTGATGTATTCATGGACGATACCGCTGACTTCTCCAACCTCCAGGGTCACACTACCGATTTTCGATACCTGGTTTTCCTCCGACACCTGCTGCAGCGTCCGGGAAATGTGTACCACAATTCCTAATTCGTGCATTATTTCTTTCCTTTTTTCTTTGCAGCTTTCTTGATCTTGATTTCTCTCTTGATCATATAGGGAAGGATGCCCTTCAACTTGTCCTCGGAGCTGCGCATGTGGCTTGCCTCCGGCAAATCACGGCTCAAGTGGATGGCGTCAAACTCACAGCGGGTGGTACACAGACCACATCCGATACACTGGTTCTCGTCCACCACGGTTGCTCCACAGCCCAGACAGCGGTTCGCCTCCGCTTTTACCTGTTCCTCGGTAAAGGTGCTGCGCAAATCTGCAAAGGTTTCCTTCGCCACACCCGCTTTTTTGCCGGGAATCTGGCGTTTTGCATTGTCAAAGGTTTCTACCTGGATGTCATCCTTATTTAACTCGATGAAATGACGCAGGTTTCTTCCCAGAGTCAGGCTGTGTCCTTCATGGACAAAACGATGGATGGATACACTTCCCTCTTTGCCTGCTGCAATGGCATCAATGGCAAATCTGGGACCTGTGTATACATCGCCGCCCACGAAAATGTCGGGTTCTGCGGTCTGGAAGGTAACCGAGTCTGCCTTGGCAGTGCCGTTGCGGTTGAATTCCACCTTGGTACCAGCTAACAGTTCACCCCAGACGATGGACTGTCCGATGGAAAGCAGTACATTCTCGCAGGGAACGGTTCTGGTGTCATTCTCATCGTACTGGGGATTGAATCTTCCCTCAGCGTCCAGGACAGCGGTACATCTCTTAAAGACGATACCGGTGACCTTGCCGTTCTCGGTAAGGATTTCTTTGGGACCCCAGCCATTGTTGACCTGGATTCCTTCTTCCTTTGCCTCCTCGACTTCGTCCTTTGCCGCAGGCATGGTTTCTGCAGACTCCAAACAGAACATGGAGACTTCCTCGGACTTGCAGCGCAGGGCTGTACGCGCCACATCAATGGCTACGTTACCGCCACCTACCACCACGGTTTTGCCGGAAAGGGTCAGTGTGCCTTCCCGGTTGACGCGGTTTAAGAATTCTACGCCGGTCACAACGCCTTCTGCAGCCTCGCCGGGTACTCCGGTCTTGCGTCCGCCCTGGGCACCGATTGCCACATAGAATGCCTTGTAGCCCTGGTCGCGGAGCTGCTGGATGGTAATGTCTTTGCCCACTTCTACGCCACATTTGAATTCTACGCCCATCTCACGCAGCACTTCGATCTCTGCATTGATGACTTCTTTTTCCAGACGGAAAGAAGGAATTCCGTACACCAGCATACCGCCGGGGCTTTTCTGTCTCTCGAATACGGTGACAGGGTAGCCCTGTTTCTGCAGATAAAAAGCAGCAGACATCCCTGCGGGGCCGGCTCCAATCACGGCAATTTTCTCGTTGTGAGGCTTGCCGGAAGCGTTGAGCATCTCGGGAATGTAGCGTTTATCCGCATGTAATTCCTGCTCTGCGATGAATTTCTTGATTTCATCAATGGCAACGGGCTGGTCAATGGTGCCTCTGGTGCAGGCATCCTCACAGCGGCGGTTACAAATCGCACCGCAGACTGCGGGGAAGGGGTTCTCCGTCTTAATCAGCTTGAGGGCGTCCATATAACGGCCTTCTGCCGCCATCCTGATATAGCCCTGTACCGGTAAATGCGCCGGACACGCGGTCTTACAAGGGGAAGTGCCGGTGTCGTAGCAGTTTAACTGGTTTTTGTCACGATAATCGGGACTCCATTTCTCCGGCCCCCATTTGGTCTCATCGGGCAGTTCCTGTTTGGGATAGGTAATCTCCCCGTGTCTGGTACAGAGTTTCTGTCCCAGGCGGGCCGCACCTGCGGGACAAACCTCCACGCAGCGTCCACATGCTACGCATTTTTCTTTGTCCACATGGGCACGGTAAGCGGAACGGGACATGTTCGGGGTGTTAAATAACTGGGAGGTACGGAGGGCATTACAAACGCCTGCTGCACAGTTACAGATGGCAAAAATCTTGTCCTCGCCATCGATGTTGGTAATCTGGTGTACATAGCCGTTCTTCTCGGAACGCTCCAGAATTTCCATCACCTCATCGTATGTAATGTAGTGACCTTTATTGGTCTCTACCAGATAGTCCGCCATATCGCCTACGCCGATGCAAAGATCCTCTTCCAGATCTCCTGTACCCTCACCGCGGATTCTTTGCTGCCTTCTACAGGAACATGCTCCTGCCGCATACTTTCCTTCGTACTTTTTGAGCCAATGGGAAATATGCTCCACACTGGCAGACTGTGATTGTGCCGGGATTGCTTTTTCCACGGGAATGACATGCATTCCGATTCCGGAACCGCCCAAAGGAACCATGGGGGTTACCTTTTCCAGAGGCAGTCTGGACATCTGTTCGAAGAAATCCGCAATTTCCGTGTGGGTTTCCACCTGCTCTTTGTTCATTACCATGAACTCTGCGCAGCCGGGTACGAACATGGGCAGTACATACTGCTTGTGATGGTCTGCATTTTCCCAGTTGTACTCAATGACACCGATGACGCTCATCTCCTGCAGTAACTCTTCGGTTCGTTCCAGACTTTTACCGCACTTTTGGGCAATCTGCTCAGCGGTTGCGGGCTTACGCACTTTCATGGCAAGCGCCACTTCAGCCATCTCATCCGTCACCACGCTGGCAAGCCCCCAGTACTCCGGGTCATTCACGGTCACCTTGACACCGATACGGTCTGTAATCTTCTGACCAAGCTTCCGTATCAATTCTCTTTCTTCTGCCATGCTTCATCTCCTTTTCTCGTTTATTCTTCGTTAATGATATATTTTATTATAGTTTATTTTTTATTTACAAACAATTTATATTTTCGACAATTTGCGCTTTTTGCTATACAATATTGCGCTCTTGTATATTGAAAACTCTTCCCTGCATAGCTCCTTTTTTCTTTGGACATACTAGAAATGAAAAATTTTTAAGGAGGAATTTCAACATGGCAAACATTTCTGAACTGGAACTGCAGAACCTGCGTCATTTAATTGGCGGCTACGACATCACCCGTTGCAAAATGGAGGACTATGCAAGCGCCACCTCAGACACGAAGTTAAAGCAGTTCTTTGAAAACGGCGCAAAGGATGCAAAGAAGAATAAAGAACAGTTGATGGGATTTTTAAAATAAAATAGGAAAGGTTGGGTTTGAATATGCAGGAAAAGACAATGGTGGTAGACACTCTGACCGGAATCAATGGGGAGCTGACCCGTTTCGGCGAGATGATTCCCCAGACGGAGAACAAAGAGTTAAAGGCAGTGATGAAACAGCTGCGGGACTGTGCGGAGAAATCCCAGGAGCAGCTCTATGAGATGGCGCGGGAAAAATCCTACTATGTACCCGCCAGCAAGGCAACGGATGCAGAGATTGAGCATGTGAAAAATCTGTTTATGAGTTCTACCCTTTGAACTATGACGAAGGCGCTGTTTAGGAAGGGATAGAAACATGTGCCGCCAGGCACACTTTAATAAAGCCCCAGGTAATAAAATTATCCGGGGCTTTCCTATGCCTATGAATTATACCAGCATTTCCTCATAAGTTACCAAGGTAACATTTCCCATCTCCTCTGCCCTATCCGTGCATCTCCCGGTAAAACCTGTTTTGGCAAAGAGATAAAAATATTTCTTATTATAGTGAAGTAACTCGCTCCGTCTGACCAGAGTTTCCAGGACATTTAAGTCAACCTTTTCATTTGTCCACTTGCACTCACCAAAAAGAGCGAAATCTTTATCCGCTCCCATAATGTCAATTTCTTCCTGGGTACGGGTTTTCGGGTTTGTCCCCCACCAGCGTCCCAGGTCGTTGAAATTTACGGCGCATTTTCCCTCCAACAAAAGTTCCCAGAGATACTGCCGGCAAATTTCCTCAAACACACCTCCCATATAGTGAGGCAGTTCCGGCGCGATTCGCTGATAGGCAAGGTCTGCTGCCCCACGGGTGATGATGGATGTATTTTCCGGCACAAACCGATACCAGAAACGAAACATATTGTCAGCAATGGAATAAATGCTTTTACGGCTCGCCTTTTCCCCATAGGGAGATTCTTTTTTGATAGTTCCCAGTGTTATCAAATTCTTAATATAGTTGGTACAGACACTGGTATCCTCTCCGATATTGGTGGATATTTCATTCATTTTGGAACAGCCTGCGGCAATGGCAGTGATAACCGCATTATAGATGGCAGGCTCCCTCACTTCCTGTTTCAGCAGATTGTTGGGTTCTTCAAAAATTGAAGATGTCGGATTGAGGTGGGTATTCTTGATATTTTCCTCAATGGATAAGCGTTCATCAAGCTGCATCAGATACTGAGGAGTTCCCCCGATAAATCCATAAGCCAGCGCTTTGTCAAAGTTTGAGAATTTTGTCAGATACCGGCAAGCCTCAAAAAAGTCAAAGGGCTGGATTTTCAACTGAGCGGTTCGTCTGCCGTAAAGCGGTGCCTTGTAAGCCAATACATTATCCTCCATATAGGACATGGAGGAGCCACAGAGAATAAGAAGAAGTTTGGAGGTATCTTTATTTTTATCAATTAAAAACTGAAGGGTGGATGCCAGACTCTTGGATGCCCGCGCCACATAAGGGTACTCGTCAATGACCAGCACCAGTCTTTTAGTTTTGGAAAGTTCAAAAACATACTCCATTGCGGTCTGGAAAGAGGCAAAAGATGTATCCACCGGAATTCCTGTACTGTATTCCATAATACTTTTTGAAAAGTTTTCCAGATTCTGTTTGGCATTGGTTTCCACTCCGGTAAAGAAAATGGTTTCCTTATCTTTGATAAATTCACGGATCAGTGCCGTTTTTCCCACACGGCGGCGCCCGTAAATCACTGCAAATTCAAACTTGTCTGACTGATATAATTTATTTAAAGTATTCAGTTCCTGCTCTCTGCCGATAAACATAAGCATCCCTCCAAAGCATTTAGTAAGGTGTCATTTAGTAATTTGCAATTTAGTAAAGTACGATTTACTAAATTATACTTCACTAAATATTTATTATCAACAGTTTTCTGGAAGTTAAACTTTGTTATTTCACCGGAAAAATTTTTGAATAAGCAAAGCCCCAGGTGGTGGAAGCACCTGGGGCTTTGCCGCGTCTGTCAGGACAGACACTGATATACTAAAACTAAGGGATTAGATGAACGCTATTCCACATCCTGCAGGGCTGCATAATCTTCTTCGCCCGTGCGGACTTTTACAACTTTCATGACATTGTATACAAAGATCTTGCCATCACCGATATGGCCGGTATAGAGGGCTTTCTTTGCTGCCTCGATAACCTTGTCTACCGGAATCTTGCTGACAATGACTTCTACTTTTACCTTGGGAAGCAGGGTGGCATCCATCTCAACTCCACGGTAGTACTCACCGGCACCTTTCTGTACGCCACAGCCCATTACCTGAGTCATGGTCATACCGGTAACGCCTACCTCATTCAAAGCATTCTTCAGTGCATCGAATCTTGCCAGCTTTGCAATGATGGTTACCTTGTGCATTCCGGTATCTACCTCTGCTCCGGCTCCATCAAGGGTCTTTTCTTTTACGACTTTGACAGCGGCTGCTTTCTGTGCTTCTGTTGCATTTTCATATGAGCCTTCACCTAAATCGGTGTTCTCATTGATATCCATGGTTGCAGACATATCCTGAATCGCAAATCCTGCATATGCACTGGGCAGTCCATGCTCGGTTGCATCCAGGCCAACAATTTCTTCCTCGGCAGAAACACGTAAGCCAACTGTTTTCTTGATGATCAAAAATACAATGGTAATCGTTACAGCTGTCCATGTGATAACACACAGAATACCTAACAGCTGAATCCCTAGCAATTTGAATCCACCGCCATAGAAAAGACCGGTGAGTGTATCATTTCCGGGAGCAGAAGTGGTGGCAAATAAGCCAACTGCAATGCCACCCCAGATACCGTTTAAGCAGTGAACTGCCACCGCTCCTACAGGGTCATCAACACGAATAACATTATCACAGAACCAAACTCCAAATACGACCAGCAGACCGGCTACAGAACCGATAACCAGAGAACCAACCACATCCGTCACATCACAGGAAGCGGTAATGGCTACCAGGCCTGCTAAAGAAGCATTGAGACACATGGAAACATCGGGTTTGCCGTATTTGATCCAGGTAAAAATCATACATACTACGGTTGCCACTGCAGGAGCAATGGTAGTTGTTACAAAAATGGAACCTAATTGTTCTACACTGGTAGCTGCTGCGCCGTTAAATCCATACCAGCCTAACCATAAGATGAATACGCCTAAAGCACCAATGGGAAGGTTATGTCCGGGGAAAGCGTTTACCTTTGTGATCTTACCGCTCTTATCTTTTACGAATTTACCGATTCTGGGTCCAAGCAGTGCAGCGCCGATCAGAGCGGAAGTACCACCTACCATATGAATGGCTACAGAACCTGCAAAATCATGGAAGCCGATCTGGGATAACCAGCCGCCGCCCCAGATCCAATGTGCTTCAATGGGGTAGATCACTGCGGAAATCACTGCGGAGTAGATACAATAGGATAAGAACTTTGTTCTCTCTGCCATAGCACCGGATACGATGGTTGCTGTGGTTGCACAGAATACCAGGTTGAATACGAAATTCGACCAGTCAAAGTTTGCATAATCGGTGAAAATATCAAATCCGGGTTTTCCAATGATGCCAGCCAGATCCTCACCCAGTAATAAGCTGAAACCAATTACAATAAATACAACCGTACCAATACAGAAGTCCATCAGGTTTTTCATGATGATGTTTCCTGCGTTTTTTGCTCTGGTAAAACCAGCCTCCACCATTGCGAAGCCTGCCTGCATCCAGAACACCAATGCGGCACCGATCAAAAACCAGACGCCAAATGTTGAATCCGAAATTGCACTCATAATTTCTTCTGTCATAATCTGTCCTCCTTGTTTTTCCGAAGGAAAAATGCGAGTTCTCTGACGAGCAGAGGACTTTCCTCCTTGTTTTTCCGAAGGAAAAATGCGAGTTCTCTGACGAGCAGAGGACTTTCCTCCTTGTTTTTCCGAAGGAAAAATGCCAATTTCACAAAGTGAAATTTTCCTCCTTGTTTTTCCGTTATTTTCTTCCATAAAAAAACGACACTCCTTTCGTTCCACGGCTTTGTGGTTCCAAGAGTATCGTATAGGTAAAACAGGTGCGCATCCCTGTAAAGTTTTCGTTTCACAGGACAATACTTTCCAGGAAACGAAAAAGGCACTGAGGGGATTTCCTTCAGCGCCTTTGCTTTATGTTCCAGAGTTTAGCACCCGGATTTTTATCTGTCAATTGAGATTTTATAATTTTTTTAGATTTGGGAAATTTTGAAGAATTTGGGCATAAGCCATAAAAAATTTTGTTACATTTTTTGGAACGTTTTATTCCAGCGGAGCCTTATTGGTAACCAACAGAAATCTCCGATGAACTTTCCCATCCACCATCACATCTTCCCGATAATTGAAGCCAAGATGCTCCAGCAGACCCACCGATGCCTCATTTCCTGGACGCACCAGCGCCTGGAACGCCGGGACTTGGTATTCTTCCATCATAAAGTACAGAATCGCCTCACACACCTCCAGGGCGTAACCATGATGCCGGAAATTTTTATCAATACAAAAACCAAGCTCCGGTTCCTCGAAGCCCTCACGCATGCTGATTCCTGCCCTGCCAATAACCAGACCTCTCTCCTTTTCCACCACGCTCCAGACACCAAAGCCATAGAAGGCGTAGATTTTGTCCTGATATTCCCGGAGATACTCTGCTTCCTCCGCTTTTTCCCGGTACAGGGCATCCATATATGCCGTCATGTCAGGATCTTCATACATTTCATAAATTCTGTCCAGATCCTCCCGGGTGGTTTCCCGAAGAATGCAATGTGCAGTTTCAATCACCGTCCAGGGTAACCGATGTACCCGGCGGTAAATACGGTCAAAAAATTCCTCGTCCAGGTCCTCCACGTTCTCCACCACATAATTACATCCGGTAAGCTGTCCGCTGCTTTCCACGCCAATGATGGGATAGATTGCCGTCTCATGGTTTCCCAGGGTATCCCAGATTTCCCGCAGCCGGTCAATACATGTCTGGCTGTCCGTCACCAGCAGGGCATTTTCCAGGGTATTTTCTTCCTTTGGCATTTCCCCGGACAAGGGAATCATTTGCAGATTTTCTATGGTATTAAGGTACGCCCCCTCCTCCGGTGGCAATCGGTAAAAAATTTTGCGAAGCATAAATGGATTCCTTTTTTGACAGACCTGTAGAAATCATATAAAATACAGGTATTCTATTTACTATATTATAGGAAGAAAGGATGAAAAACAATGGCACAGAATCCGATTGTTACTTTTACTATGGAAAATGGAGATATGATTAAGGCAGAGCTTTATCCGGAAACAGCTCCCATCTCCGTAAATAACTTCATCAGCCTGATCCAGAAAAACTTTTATGATGGTCTGATTTTCCACAGAGTCATCAAGGGTTTTATGATTCAGGGCGGTGATCCGGAAGGAACCGGCATGGGTGGCCCTGGCTACAGCATCAAGGGAGAGTTTGCTTACAATGGCGTAAAAAATGACTTAAAGCACACTGCAGGCGTACTTTCCATGGCACGCAGCATGATGCCTGACTCCGCAGGAAGCCAGTTCTTTATCATGCACAAGGACGCTCCCCATCTGGACGGACAGTATGCCGCTTTCGGTAAAGTCATTGAGGGTATGGAAAATGTCAATAAGATTGCAGAGACTGCTACTGACTATTCCGACAGACCTCTCCAGGATCAGAAAATCAAAACGGTTACCGTGGAAACCTTCGGCGTGGATTATCCCGAACCCGAGAAATGCTAAGGATTTTCCCTAAAAAACGGGAGTCATTGCTTTTGGGCAGTGGCTCTCGTTCATTTTTTGTTTACATTTTATTTAAAGAATCTTTACGGGATGCACATGATTTTGTCATTTCTGAAATCTATACTAGTATTATCAAATGAAGCAAGACATTAACGAAGTTGCTTTTTAAATACTTTTTCATAATAATGCCAGGTAAAGTCAGTTTACCTGGCATCCTCCCTTTTCCGGGGTTGTTTTCCATTTTGTTATTTGACGGACGCCCGCTGTGTCGGTATTCGTTTGCATTCATGACCCTTGTCCTCTATTTTTTAATTACCGGAAATTGAAAAAAAGTCCGGGCGAGGTACTCGATCTGCAATGAATGACTGTAGGAAAACGCCGGCATTTAGGCGCGGTGTTGTCGCGCCTTATGTGCCGCTGCGATTTTCCTCCAAACGAAAGTGTGTCATGAATGCAAACGAGTTCCTCACACGGACTCTACAATTTACGCTCTGATAAAACTCAGGCTTTTCCAACAGAACCGAACAGTTCCATCTTCTCTTTTACTTTATCTTTGATAGCCTGATAACCGGGAGCAAGAAGTTTACGAGGATCGAAGCCCTTGCCTTCCAGATCTTTACCAGCCTCAATGTATTTACGGGTAGCATCAGCGAATACTAACTGACACTCGGTATTTACGTTGATCTTAGCAACACCTAAGGAAATTGCCTTGGTAATCATATCATCAGGAATACCTGTACCACCGTGAAGAACCAGAGGAAGATCTCCGGTCTGCTCTTTTACAGCAGCCAGAACATCAAACTGCAAGCCCTTCCAGTCTGCAGGATATTTGCCGTGAATGTTACCGATACCTGCTGCCAGGAAATCTACGCCAAGATCAGCGATCTTTTTGCACTCTGCGGGATCTGCGCACTCACCCATACCGATTACGCCGTCTTCCTCGCCGCCGATGGAACCAACCTCAGCCTCGATGGAGATGCCTTTCTCGTGAGCAGCTTTTACTAACTCTGTGGTTTTCTCAACATTCTCCTCAATGGAATAATGAGAACCATCAAACATGATGGAAGGAAAACCAGCTTCGATGCATTTGAAGCAGTGATCATAGCTGCCGTGGTCAAGATGTACTGCTACGGGAACCGTGATATTCTGGTCTTTGATCAGACCATTTACCATACCCATAACTACATCATATCCACCCATGTATTTACCAGCACCCTCGGATACACCAAGGATTACAGGGGAATTTAACTCCTGAGCGGTGGACAGGATAGCCTTTGTCCATTCCAGATTGTTGATGTTGAACTGTCCTACTGCGTAGTGACCAGCAACTGCTTTTTTGAGCATTTCTGTTGCAGAAACTAATGCCATAGTAATTACCTCCATTTGTATTTATTCTGGGTTGTCCACAGAATTGTTGCACAACCCGAAGTTTTTCATACTGATTATAGCTTACGGAACGCAAATTTGCAATGCCAGATGCTTATTTTCAATCTCCACACGGGTATGACTTCCGCCGTATTCTCCGTCCAGTGTCCAGGAGACTTCCTCCTCCGCCTCCACCACCAGAGAATCCGTCTTAAAGCAATACATATAGCCGGAATCCACCTTGGGATTTAAAAGGGCTGCAATAATGCGGTTCAGATCCATAGGATTCTCCGGTTTGCGGATCAGTGTCACCTCAAACAATCCGTCATCCAGCGCCACATTCTGACCCGTGATTCCTTTAAAACCACCTACAGAGATGGAGTTGGTGACCATGCCGAAAATAAAATTGCCCTCCACGGTCATCCCGCCATGGGTAACCTTGATCGGATAATCTTTAATGGCGGAGAGACGCTTCATCCCCTCCGCAATATATGCCATATGTCCCAGGGCATTTTTCATATCCTGCCTGGTCTCATAGGAAACATCCGTAAACAGACCGAAGGCTGCAATATACACAAAGGTATCCTGATTAAAGGCTCCAATGTCACAAGGGAAGAGCCTGCCGTTCACCACAGCATCTGCTGCTGCCTTCATGTTTTTAGGAATATGCAGGGAAGCGGCAAAATCGTTGGTGCTTCCCGCCGGCACATATCCGATGGGAATCCGCTCCTCGCACTGCATCATTCCGGTGGCAACCTCATCCAGTGTACCGTCTCCACCGCTGCACACCAGCAGATCGTAACCGGTTCTGCGCTCCCTCACGGCCCGGACTGCATCCCCCGGTCCCTGGGTGGGATAGACCGTCACCTCGTAGCCCGCCTTTACAAAGGTATCGATGATATCCAGCAGATTGCTGCGAATCTGTTCCTTTCCGGCTCTGGGATTATAGATGAACAATAATTTCTTCATAAAAATAATCCTCCGTAACAAGGTTTTCATTTCTATGGAAATAGAATCCTGTTCGCAGGATTCTCTGCCTGCGGCGGGTCGTTTTAACGACATATTCCCTTCCGCCGCAGTGCAATCCATGCGGAGCATATTTATTTCATAGGAAAGTATTTCCTATGAAATAAATACACAAAAGCGAGAATCTGTTAAGACACTCGCTTTCCGTCATTAGTTATCCTTGTTGCTTAAAAATTTTTCGATTCCTTCAATGGCTGCTGCTTCGTCTTCTCCATCAGCACTTACCGTAACAGTCTCTCCGGAATCCATTCCCAGGCTCATCATTCCCATGATGCTTTTGGCATTAACTCTCTTGCCCTCAGCTTCAATGTAAATGGTACTGTCATACTGACTTGCCACCTGCACCAGCATAGCCACCGGTCTGGCTTCCAGGCCACCGGCCAACTGAATCTGCATTTCTTTCTTCATCATAATATTTTCCTCCTCAACATGTCCTGATGTTATCTGCAATCTCACTTAATTTTCGAAGTCGATGATTTACCCCACTCTTTCCTACCGGATAAGCCAGGTATTGTCCAAGCTCACCAAGTGCCGCATCCGGATGTTCCAGCCGCACCAGTGCCATGTCCCGCAAATTATCAGGAAGTGTTTCCAAACCTTGGGTATCCCGGATCAGTATGATATCCTCTACCTGCCTGGATGCCGCAGTTACCGTCTTCGTAATGTTGGCTGCTTCACAGTTGACCCTGCGGTTCACACTGTTTCTCATATCTTTATAGATCCGTTGGTTCTCAAAATTCATAAGTGACACATAGGCTTCCATGACATTGAGAAGATCTGAGATATGAGAGCCTTCTTTTATGTAAACCACTTGATATTTCTTGCGTGCTATTACTTTTGCCTCAATGTCAAAATTACGAAGTTCATTCTGAATCTGTTCTGCCTGTGACAGGTCATCACAGACAAACTCCAGATGATAACTCTTTTCCGGATCGCTCATAGAGCCGACACACAAAAAAGCGCCACGAATAAACGCCCGCTTACAGCAGGAATTTTTTAACACCAGCTGGCTGACCGGTGTGGAAAACCGTTTCAACCCTTCCTCGTCCAGATATTTTGTCCCCCGCAAAAGCTTTTCCAACACAACCTCCTCCAGGGGAATATCCACCAAAGCATGGGCTTTCGGCACGATATCCGTATTTATATTAAATGCTTTTCTCAATAATGTAAAGCACTTTCTTATGACGCAGTCATTTTCCGTCTGCAATGCCAGCACCGGTTTTCCTTCTTCATTCCGGTGCCAGATACCGCAAAAATGCAAAATTGCAGAGAGTTCCGCCAGCTGACAATGCCGGGATGCACTCACATGCCTGACCAGTTCGTCTTTCATATCACTTGAAAAGGACATTTTTAAATCCCCTGTTTGATATCCCTGTGGGACAGTTTCAAGCCGTAATTCCCCTTGCCTTTCATTATCTTATACAGTTCGTTGGCAAGTGTTACGCTGCGGTGTTTTCCACCGGTACAGCCGATGCCGATCACCAGCTGATACTTTCCTTCTTTCACATAATTGGGTACCAGAAATTCCAGCAGATCCTCCAGCTTGTCCAGAAAAACCGCGGACTCTTCATACTGCATGACATAGTCCTGCACTTCCTTGTCCTTTCCGGTCTTGTGCTTGAGTTCGTCAATATAGAAGGGGTTCGGCAGGAAACGCACATCAAATACCAGATCTGCGTCTGCCGGAATCCCGTTTTTAAAGCCGAAGGATACAATATTGATCATCAGGCTGTTGTACTCTTTATTCTGGACGAAAATGCGGTCCAGTTCCTCTTTGAGTTCCCGGGTGAGCAGACTGGAGCTGTCAATGACATAGTCCGCCTTTCCCTTG
The DNA here is from genome assembly GCA_934371505.1 of uncultured Lachnospiraceae bacterium. Taxonomy (GTDB): domain Bacteria; phylum Bacillota; class Clostridia; order Lachnospirales; family Lachnospiraceae; genus UMGS2037. The sequence continues at coordinate 3,457 of CAKRNW010000029.1, read as the reverse complement.
ATTTCCTTTAAAATTTCCCGTTCTCTGGCAATACCGTCTTCCACCCGGTCTGCGGGAGCCAGAGGATGGACACGTCTGGTTTCTTTATATCTCTTTAAAAGTACCTGATCGCTGGCATCCATAAACAGGATCTCAAATTTACAGCCGTCCTTTCGGAGATTTTCCAGAATACGCTCCACTTCTTCAAAGGACTGATTTGCCCTGGCATCCAGTCCCAGGGCAACCTTGCTGATCTCGTTATTGGGTGCGGAAACCAGTCCCACAAATTTCTCGATAAAGGATACCGGAAGATTATCTACGCAGTAAAATCCCACGTCCTCCAGCATTTTCATGGCAGTTCTTTTTCCTCCGCCACTCATACCCGTGACAATGACAAGTCTCATCTTTTGACCCCTTACTGTTCACTCGTACCTCGTTCCAGTAATGATTCGCAGACTCATTTTAAGTTTTGCTCCGCAAAAGGAGTCTGCTCACACCTGAATCATGTACTTACGCAGCAAAACAGCAAGTGTTTTACTGCTGAGTGAACCTCAAATTAAATTATTAAAATCTGCCTACCCGGATAACTTCCGGTTCCAGCTTCACATCAAACTTTTCTTCCACCTGCTGCTGCACGGTTTCAATCAAACGGTTGATGTCTGAAGAGGCAGCATTTCCTCTGTTGATAATAAAGCCGCAGTGTTTCTCCGAAACCTGGGCATCTCCTACGCTGTATCCCCGCAGTCCCGCATCCATAATCAGTTTGCCGGCAAAATACCCTGCCGGGCGTTTAAAGGTGCTCCCTGCACTGGGATACTCCAAGGGTTGTTTTTCCCGTCTGCGTGCTGCCAGTTCCTCCATGTATGCCGCAATTTTCTCCGGATCACCGGGTTTACAATGAAAGCAGGCTTCCAGCACGATATACGGACGGTTTTTGATCGCGCTGTCCCGGTATCCGAATTCCATGGAATCGTGATCCAGTTCCAGCAGATTTCCCTCCATATCCATCACCGTGACCGTTTCCACTACCTGGCTCATCTCGCCATCATAGGCTCCTGCATTCATCACCACACCACCACCGATACTGCCAGGAATGCCGCTGGCAAATTCCAGACCGGTAAGTCCGTGTTCACAGGCTGCCCGTGCTGCCCGTGCCATGGATGCCCCTGCTCCGGCATAGATACGCTCCCCGCATACCCTGATCTGTGCCAGTTCACCCGCCAGGCGGAGCATAATTCCCCGGTATCCTTCATCGCTCACCAGAAGGTTGGAACCGTGTCCCAATACAAAGAAATCATGTTCTGTTTCACGGAAATAGGGGATCAGCTTTCGCAGCTGTTCCCCATTTTGTACTGTCAAAAAGCAATCTGCCACCCCCCCGGTACGGAAGGTGGTATGCTGATTCATCGGTTCCTGTAGCTTGATATTTTCGGCAGGTATCAGTCTTTTCAGGTTCTCTAGGAAAATATTGCTAATCATGTTCACCAACTCATTTTATTTAGTCTAACATCATACGGGCTGCACCGTAAATTCCTGCATCATTGCCCAGGGTAGCAAGGGCAAACTTCACGCCACGGCATGCATGGAATACACTCTTTTCATAGGCAGGGCAGATGTAGTCGAATAAAACTTCTCCGGCTTTGCATACGCCACCGCCGATAACGAAAATTTCAGGGTCAATCACACCGGCGATGGATGCCAGTGCTTTGCCTAAGTACTCGCCAAATACTTTTGCCACCTCGATAGCAAGAGTATCCCCTGCTTTCACCGCATCAAATACGGTTTTGGCAGAAATTTCTCCTTCACGCAGGGTGCTGGACATATCGTCCTGTGCCAGTCTGCGCTCGGTCAGGCGCACAATACCGGTTGCGGAGGCGTACATCTCCAGGCAGCCGTGGTTTCCACAGCCGCAAGTCTCCGGCTCATCGTCCTGTACATGAATATGTCCGATCTCGCCTGCAGATCCGTTGGCTCCCGTGAGAATTTTGCCGTTTAAGATGATGCCGCCGCCGACACCGGTTCCCAGGGTAACTGCCACCAGATTCTTATAACCCTGGCCGCCACCTTTCCACATTTCGCCCAGTGCTGCTACGTTAGCATCGTTTCCGGCTTTTACCGGAAGGTCAATCAGTCCGGAAAGCGTTTGGGAAACGTTTACAACATCCCAGCCCAGATTTACGGCCTTTAATACCACGCCCTCATCGTTGACGGGACCCGGGGTTCCGATTCCCACGCCTTTGACTTCCTCTTTCTGAATGCCCTTTTCTGTCATTTTAGCTTTGATGCTGTCTGCCACATCCTCCAGGATATGGCTTCCCTTGTCCTCTCTGCGGGTGGGAATCTCCCATTTGTCCAACAAATTACCTTCTATGTCAAACAGTCCTAATTTCACTGTGGTTCCACCCACATCCACACCAAATAAGTATTTTTTGCCCATTATTCCTCTTCCTCCTCACGTCTTTTTGCCAGATTTGCCTGCACCCGTTTGTATAATTCCTGTGCTGCATTGTAGCCCATCTTTTTCTGTCTGTGGTTGACCGCTGCGGATTCGCAGATGATTGCCAGATTTCGTCCGGGACGGATGGGAATACTGTGGCATACTACCTTATTGCCGAGATACTCAATATATTCCTCTTCCAGACCTAAACGGTCATATTCTTTATCTTTATCCCAGTCCTCCAGCTTGATGACCAGATCAATATTCTGGGTTTCACGCACGCTGGATGCACCAAACAGAGCTTTCACGTCAATAATACCGATACCACGCAGTTCGATAAAGTGCTTGGTGATATCCGGAGCTGTACCGATCAGCGTCTCATCACTGACCTTGCGGATTTCCACCACATCATCGGTAACCAGACGGTGGCCACGCTTGATTAACTCCAGTGCTGCCTCGGATTTACCAATGCCGCTCTCGCCGGTGATTAAGACACCTTCGCCGTAGACATCCACCAGGACGCCGTGTACGGAGATAAAGGGTGCCAGCTTTACATTGAGCCAGCGGATTGCCTCTGCCATAAACGCAGAGGTGGATTTTTTGCTTAAAAATACGGGAATCTGATACTCGTTGGCTTTTGCCAGGAAGATTTCATCCGGCATCATGTCACGGCAGAAGACCACACAGGGTACCTTGTAGCTGAAAAGCTGGGCGTAAATCTCCTCCTTCTGCTCGTCAGACATGTTGTTCTGCATGTAGGTATACTCCACAAATCCAATAACCTGGATGCGGGTTTCCTCAAAATGCTCAAAATATCCCGTCAGCTGTAACGCAGGACGGTTGATATCCGGCTGGGAGATTTTAATCTTAGAGACGCTGACCTCCGGAGTCAGATTTTCCAATTTCATTTTTTCCACAAAAGCTGTGAGTTTTACAGTCGCCATAGTATTCTCCTTGCATAATCGTTTTTATGCGAATTCTATTTATATTCTAGCATAACCATTTTTCAACTGCAATCGTAAGTGACCCTATTCTTTCAAT